>JAFAEB010000004.1 GCA_023424235.1 Bacillota bacterium | reverse complement strand
GTGTGAACCTTCTCTTGAAAGTCTGTTTTTGGAGGTGGTATCAAAATGAATCAAATACTAGCTTTTATGAAAAAAGAATGGATGGAAAGTATCCGTACCGGAAAACTATTAATTATGGTCATCATATTCAGTTTGTTTGGAATTATGAATCCAGCAATGGCACTCCTAACTCCTTGGCTCTTTGATATGCTATCAGAGTCAATGGCAGAACAAGGACTTATTATTACTGAAATGACTGTGGATGCTTTGACATCATGGGGCCAATATTACAAAAATATATCTATGATGCTTATTGTACTTGTAGTTATGTTTGCTGGTATATTAGTAGGAGAATTACAAAAAGGGACTTTAATAAATATTCTTACAAAAGGATTACCTAGATGGAAAGTAATTAGTTCTAAATCGTTAGTAGCCTTACTTATTTGGACTATATGCTATTGGTTGTCCTATGGAATTACCTATGGATACAACGCATATTATTGGGATAATAGTGTTGCTAGTTATTTATTCTTTGCAGCATTTTCTATCTACCTACTTGGTATATGGCTCATTTCCCTTATATTTTTAGGATCTGTACTATTTTCATCAAGCTCAGGAGTGCTATTATTTACAGGTGGAGTATTTGCTATTGTATATTTCCTAAGTATGGTACCTAAGGTAGCAGAGTTCCTTCCAACAAAATTACTTGCTTCCTATGAATTGTTACAAGGGATAGTAAAACCAGCTGATTATGCAAAATCCATTGCAATACTTATTGTGTGTAGTATAGTGTGTTATATCATTACAATTTTAAGATTTAATAAAAAGAGATTATAGTGATAGCTTTTACTTTAATATTTTGGTGAAAACCAGGGGGGTATTTCACTGTAGTATTTTTCAATAAATACTATAAAATTTATAACATAATTTATTTATATAAATGGCAGTTCTAGAAATAGAACTGCTTTATTTATTTGCTTTGATATATGTTTATTTGCTTTGATATATGATTATTTGCTTTGATATATGTTTATTTGCTTTGACAAATATTTATTTACTTTGACAGCTATTTATTTTGATAATTATAAAAATGGATTGACAAATATAAAAACTGTAATTATAATAACAATTAAAACAAAATAAAGTCATATGTGTGAAAATAATTATAACGCACATGGAGCTAATCTTGAAAATATGAGGTGTTTATGTTAAAGCAAGAGATAATGAATAAAATGGTTGAAGCTATGGAAATTCAAAAAGGTGAATTAGTACTCCTTAACTTCTGGGGAGAAGACCAAGAACGAGATGTATTACATATGGTAGAATATGCAATTGCTAGGATCGGAGCTATGTCAATTGCATTACAACAATCTAGAAGCGTTAATGCCGAATTATTTCACCATATAGATAGTGATCAAGTTTATGATAAATACCTATCCGTATTTGAAAAAGTTGATACAGTTATAGATATATGTATGTACGCTGCTGTTATACCTGGAGAGAATATGAGGGAAGAAGATATGCCTAAGTATAGAAACTATATGAGAAGCTTATTTACGGTATTATCAAAGAAAACAAAATTTATACAGATTAGAATTCCGACGAAAGCAAATGCAGAAAACTCTAACTTAGAGGTGAATGACTTTATCGTACGTATGGAAGATGCCTATAATATTGATTATAACGCATTAAAAGAATCCTGTCTTATGGAGAAGAATAAATTAAAAGGTAAGAGCAAAATAATTTTAACCACGAAAGATAAGTATAAGCTCAACTTTGATATGAATGGAAGAGAGTGGTATATGGATGCTGGGGATGGAGATTTTCCTTGTGGTGAAATATACATAGCTCCAAATGAAAAAGAAACCAATGGAACAATCTTCTTTCATAAGTTTCATTGGGATGGAGCTTGTTATAATGATACACTTCTTACCATAGTAAATGGATTTATTCAAACATCAAATCATAGTACTATTAATGAATTACTTAGTGAATTACCTGAAGAAGGTAGGATTATTGGGGAACTTGGAATCGGACTAAACCCAAATATAAAGGAATTATGTGGATATACTACTCTTGATGAAAAAATGTTAGGAACCGTTCATATAGGAATTGGTATGAATCAGATGTTTGGTGGAAGTAATGCTGCACCACTACATATGGACTTTGTATATGAAGGGGAATGGACATTGTTGTAAACTAAGAAGCAGGCATAAACATAGATTATGCCTGCTTCTTAGTAACCCCTTCTTTTATTTATAGTTCTTTAGTTACTATTATTATACGTAAGCCACCATTTCTTTAACTTATTTAATATAATTATCCTCGACGAACTAAAATACTGCGATTACTAAAATATTACTCTTAACTTAAATAGTTTCTTTTACATACTTAATAAATTTTTCATATAACTTATTATATTCTCGATCTAGATTAAAGAAATCAATATCAAGCTCTTCTAGGGCTTCATACTGTTCTTCTTCGTCCATGTCAGAACGATAGATGCTATATGCTTCTGTAAGTATTTCTAAAAAGTTTGCTTCTTCGATGGAGTTTAAGAATTTAATTGTTTCTTTTGCATATTGACCATTTGTAATGGTAAAGTACTGTTCAAGTCCACCATTACTTACTTCATTTAAGAAAGTACCTACTATAAATAACTTTTGCTCAATTGTATTAAGACCTTTATATCCTTTTTCACTTCCCTTAGCCATAGAATAATCCATTAACTCGTTAAAAAGTTCTTCCATAGTTTCAAAATTGTTCTCTAATATCTCATTTATATTGCTTGACATGTGTATTGCCCTTTCTTGTTATCTATTTATATTATAAAATTTTAATTAATTGTAATCGTAAAGGTTTCATTGTTATAAACTCGGCATTTTTGTCCATTGTTGTATTAGGGTGTTGAATGATATCAAGACCTACTTGAATCGGTTCATCAACAATATATAAATACCCCTTTTCTGTACCGTTATGTTCTATATTACCATAATCATCGTAACCTAGTTGTGATGGTTGATGGGAAAAAGCCTCTGCAAGTTCTTTCCACTGAGTAATTGTACTTCCTTGACGTAATTCCTCAAATATTACATTTGAACCATGATACCATATTCCATATGTATCAATCTCTATATTCATTATATACCTCCATAAATAGGATATTCATTTACATCATATCTATTGATTAAAAGACTAGTTTAATATTATGGTAATATAAAAAATGTACCATATTTATGTAATAAAGTAAATGTTAATTGATTTTGTTATATTATATATGTGATTAAATACATTGATTTTAAGTAACTATATAAAGTATAATATTACCATATACTAAATATGACTTACAAAAGGTTTTAGTTGAAATTGACTCTATCAAGTATCCAGCATATGAAGATATTAAGAAATTTTTATATGGTGTAAAATAAGTGTGAGTTATAGATTAGTTGCTTAGAAATCATTAGATATTCTGACAGAACGGTATATAAGTATGAGCAAAAGACAAGTTATTCGATTATAATTTTCAAAAAATTAATAAATCAGGGGGATAATAGTATGCAATGTCCATATTGTAATGAAGAAATGAAAAAAGGTTATATCCAAAGTCCAAGACAGCAAATATTTTGGGGAGAAAAAAAGCGTAAAATATTTATTACCCCTTCAGATACTGACGTTAGTTTATCAGAAGGAATGTTTAATGTTCCGGCTGTTGAGTCCTATTGCTGCCAAAAATGCAGAAAGATTATAGTTGAATACTAACAATAATCAGTAGTTCGCATTATTTCACAAAAGCGTCACAATTGTCCTAAATTGCGAATCTATCAATATAAGAATTTATTAATAAAAATAGAATGGAGTGATTATTTATGAGAAAGAAAATGTCACTTGTAATTATCGGAATATTGATAATATTTATTGGCGTAGGGATAAATTATTATATTAATCATTATAACAACAAGGTAATATTACATAATATTATAAATAGAAAAGGCTATTCATTGGATGTTCACAAAGAACCAATTGAAATAGAAGTATTTATAAAGCCAGAATGGATACCTTTTGATTCTGATGAACCAAAGAATCTATATGTAAAGCTATGTGAGAAATACAATACAGATTTCATTTTAACTCAAGTATGGAATCGTGAAAATGATATATACTTTTCCTTTGATACATCATA
>JAFAEB010000399.1 GCA_023424235.1 Bacillota bacterium | reverse complement strand
ATTATGTGCTGCTTCAATTCCGGTTTGTCTAAAACGGTAATTCAATGCATTGTATCCAATTAACATACCTTTAAATAAATCTCTTTTAATCGCATCTTCTAATTGATCGCCTTGCATATGTGATGAGAATACGATATTACGAATTAATCCCTCTGCTTTGGCTTGTTCAAAAAATTTGTAAAGAGCATCACATTGCTTATCAAAGGATTCCATACTTAGAACACACCATAAATGATAAAAGTCAAGATAATCAACTTTTAGTCTTGTTAGTGATGTTTCTAAGCGTCTACGAAAATCATCTGCTGTGTGATTACCACCAACTGTACCCATATTCGTTTTTGAGGATATAAAATAGCTATCACGTGGTAATTGAGATAATGCTAAACCTGTAATAAGTTCACTTTTATCATCACAATAAAAAGGTGCTGTATCAAAATAATTAATCCCTTTTTCATGGGCATACAAAGCTATTTCAGCACATTTTTCATAATTTCCTTCTTTTACAGCTTCTCCATCATAACGCATACAACCCATTCCGATTGCAGATACCTTCATGTTGGTATCACCATATTGTTTATAATACATCCTTTTCCTCCCAAGATAGTGGTATTTAACTTTATGCATTATAACACAGTTGATATAATTATCTCAATAGATTGTTCTAACTTAAGGATGTATTATGTCATACTTTGTTAGACTGCTTTAAAGGTGTTATTGCATTTAAGTGGTTATTGAAGTAAAATATAAGTAATTAAGAGATATAAGCAAAGGGCAAGCTTATAATAAAGATTTCGTAATTTTTAAATGATTATAGATAAGGATAGGAGTAATAAATATATGGATAAAATTAAAGAAAACAAGAATGCTTTTAAAAATAAGAAAAAAACTGGGAAGAAAGAAGAAAACGCTACAGCTAAAAAGAAAAATAGTAGTAATAAAACCAATCCTTATTCTATAAATGAATGGTTATTTATGTTTAAAGAAGAAGTAAATGCAAAAATGATCTATGATGTTCTTCTTGCTAAGGGCTATCAAGGCGTAGAAGTTTGGGAAGAATTCAATATTTTAGAGATAGAATTAGAAGATACAACAATGGATTTTGAACCAATACAGCTAAGAAGTAAAGGTGATTTAGAATTTAAAGAAAAACATAAAGTCACTACTGTTTTTGCTTTAACTTTACGAGATGGTTTAAATAAAAAAGTAGGAAGTATAATTTCTCACATCTTAGAGCAATATGATGGATTTATCTGCTTAGATAATGAGAATTTTACATCAATTTTATATAGGTTAGACTTACCTTCTGAATAAACCTTTAGGTTGTTACAATATGGGAAAATATCGTTTTAAGATAATTCCATATGTAACAATCTTATTTTTTATATTAAATGCTTATCGAAACGCAAGTAATAATTTCGTTTGCTCATAATTTTTATTTATTGTATAATGGGAAAAATAGGTTTCGCATATAATGAAGGGGATAGGGAGGTAGTATCATGGATAAAATTATAGAAGTTTATGGACTAAAGAAATCCTATGACTTAGTGGAGGCAGTTAAGGGAATTGATTTTTATGTAGAAAGAGGAAGTCTGTTCGCTTTTCTGGGGCCTAACGGAGCAGGAAAATCTACCACCATTGATATTATTAGTACATTACTAGAAGCAGATAATGGAAGTGTTGTAATTGATGGATATACATTAGGAAAAGAGGATGATAAGATACGTTCCATAATTGGAATTGTATTTCAAGATAATTTACTAGATCATGAGCTTACTGTACGTGAGAATTTACTTATTAGAGGTGGATTATACGGCTTAAAAAGCTCATTAACAGAAGCATTAAACTATGCTGCAAAGGTTACTAATATTAATGATTTCATTGACAGACCCTATGGTAAATTATCAGGTGGACAAAGAAGAAGAGCAGATATTGCAAGAGCTCTTATGAATAAACCTAAAATCTTAATTTTAGATGAACCAACAACTGGGCTTGATCCTGAAACAAGGCAAAATATATGGGAAACTATAAGCAAGTTACAAAAAGAAGAAGGTATGACAATATTTTTAACAACTCATTATATGGAAGAGGCAGCGAAGTCAAATTATGTAGTTGTTATTGACAATGGATTAATAACAGCAAAAGGTACACCTGCTGAATTAAAGGAAGAATATAGCTCGGATAATATGATAATTCACACCAATGAAATGAGTCAAGTGGAAGAAATTATTTCAAATTTGGGATATCATTTTGAAAAAAGTATTGATACAGTAACTGTTACCTTGTCTTCTACGATGGACGCTATCCCTATTATTGAAGCCATAAAAGATCTTATGATAGGTTTTCAAGTACTTAAAGGTACTATGGATGATGCTTTTATAAGTATAACAAGAAAGGGTGGAGAAAATGAAATATCTAATTAAACGTAATTTGCTTGTCTTCTTTCGTGATAAGGTTGCTGTATTTTACTCCTTATTAAGTGTAATGATTATAATAGGGCTTTACATACTCTTTTTAGGTGATATGTTAGTAAAAGATCTAAGTGACATACCTCATGCTAGGTTCTTAATGGATAGTTGGATTATGGCTGGTCTTATAGCAGTAACGCCAATTACAACCTTATTAGGTGCCATGGGTAATTTAATAATGGACAAAAAGTATAAATTGTATAAAGACTTTTTTGCATCTCCAGTTAAGAGAAGTCATATTGCATTTGGGTATATAATAAGTTCAACCATTGTAAGTTTTGTTTTAACTATATTTACATTAATTCTTGCTGAAATATATATTCTTATCTATGGTGGAGAATTACTTAATATAGAAGCAATTATTAAAGTATTAGGAATTTTATTATTAAATCAAGCATTTGCTTCTTTTATGATTTTTGCTTTAGTTTCTAGTTTTAAAAGTGTAAATGCATTCTCCACAGCAAGTACTGTAATTGGCTCTATTATAGGATTTCTAACAGGAATCTATATACCAATCGGAAGCTTACCAAAAGCAGTGCAAACTGTAATTATGATATTTCCACCTTCCCATACAGGTACGCTACTTCGACAAGTAATGATGAAACAAGCAGATGAAATTGCTTTTGCCAATGCACCACAACAATTAGTGGAAGAGTTTTATATTCAATTAGGAGTAAAATTTAAGATAGGAGATAAGATCTTAAGTCCATATGTTAGCATAATATATTTAGCTATTTTAAGTATACTATTTTTATTAATTTCATTAAGACAAATTGCAAAAAAAGAACGTTAATTGGGGGTATCAAAATGCTAAAGTGGGTTCAAGGGATATTAATTGGAATGATAGCTGTAATATGCATTATGTTTATTCAATTATTATCACAAACATCCAATCGCTTAGAAGACAATCAAATTAAAACGAATCCCTCCTATCACCTTCAGATAATTATACAAAGTACAGATGAGTATTTTTGGGATGTTTTTAAAGAAGGAGCCATAAAAGCAGCCGAAGAACTAGGTGTATATGTTGAATTTGTGGCTATATCCGGAAAAAGTACAAGTGTATTAAAAGAAACAATTGAAAAAGCTGTGAACTCTGGGGTGGATGGGATCGGTCTACAACCACCAGATACAGAGCAAACAAGCGAATTAATTCATTACGCTATTAAGGAAGGGGTATCTGTTATTACTTATGAAAATCATAATATAACATTTGCAGATATTCCTATGGTAGGTTCGAATAGCTACAGCATTGGTACGTTAGCAGGAGATATGGCTGTAAAAGCAACCAATGGTACTGGAAATATTGTTGTTATTATTAATGATTCCGGCGTCAATGGAGGTTTATTTTATCGTAACCTAATCATACAAGGTATTATGGAGTCATTTGCTAATTTTCCCAATTTAAAGATACTTGATGTGTATAATATAAATAAAGATAAATTTGAAGCAGAGAAAGTTGCATCTTCTATCATTTCTGATTTGGAGAATGTTAACCTAATTATATGCTTAGATGAAAGAAGTACACCAGGTGTTGCACAGGTTTTAGTTGATAACAATTTAGTAGGAGATATATCGTTAGTTGGATATGGAATGATGCCACAAACGCTGGATTATATTAATAAAGAGGTTATATTTGGTACAGTTTGTCCCAATGCATATGAGATTGGTTATAATACAGTAATGCAACTTACTTGGAGTTTACAAAATGAGCAAATTAGTGATTCTACCAATACCGAGTTATTTACCATTGATAATAGTAATATATCTGAATATAGTTTTAGGCAGAAATAGAAGAGGAACGTAATATGAAACTAATAAGAAGAAAGGTAAGTGCAACTTACCGCAATAAATTAATTGGGTTCTTTTTAATGGCAACAATAATTACTACTTTGGTTGGACTATATAATTATACCTCATCTAGATTATTAATGAAGGATATGACTGATTTACTAAATAAAAGTCAGGAATTAACTACACTTTATAATGAAGTTGATGAAATACAAAGTATACTAGAAGTATATTTATCTACAAGAAGTTCAGACAGCTTAATGGCTTTTTATGATTATAGTAATTCTATAGCTACTAGCAATGCTTTCTTACTAAAGAATTTTGAATATACGGAGCGAGGAATTCTTATAAAAAACCTAT
>JAFAEB010000439.1 GCA_023424235.1 Bacillota bacterium | reverse complement strand
TCTGGATGTTTACATGATTATCAATTGACCACACAAGACATGAAACGTCTAGAGAATGCAGATTTATTTATTATGAATGGTGGTGGTATGGAAAGCTTTATAGAAGAGATATTATCTTCCTATCCAGAACTAGCAATTATAGATGCCAGTGAAGGAATTGAATTTTTACCATCACTTCATGACCACGACCATGCTCATGAAGAAGACGCAGTTCATGATGGAGAAGAAAGCCAAGTAGCAGATGCAGATAGTCATGAAGAGGATTTAGATAATCAAACAGATGCAGATAGTCATGAAGGTCATGACCATGGCGAATTTAATGCTCATGTATGGTTAAATATGGACTATTATAAGATTCAAATTGAGAATGTGAAAAAAGGTTTAGCAAATATATTGTCTGATCATGCTATCGCATACGAAGTGAATGCTACCGCTTATAGTAGTAAAATTGACGAGTTAAAACAAGAGTTTAATTCAGAACTTTCAGAGCTTTCTGATAGAGAAGTTGTAATCTTTCATGATGCTTTTGCATATTTAGCAGAACAGATTGGACTTGATGTTGTTTATACCGTTGACATTGATTCTGAGTCTTCTCTTAGTGCTGGTGAAATTGCAACTGTAGTTGATGAAGTTAAGCTACATGATATAAAGATGCTATTTACAGAGGAACAATATAGTACTACAATAGCGGATAGTATAGCAAAAGAAACTACTGCTAAGGTATATGTGGTAGATTCGATCGTAACTGGAAATATGGATGAAAATGGCTACCTTGATGGTATGAAAAAGAACCTAGAGGTATTAAAAGATGTTATCAAAGACTTAAAAAGGTAAGTATAATAAAAATAAACTAGAGTAGCAAATCAAAGCTCTCAGTTAGTTAATACAGATAAATCATTTTGAAAACAAAAATAAGTAGGAGATAATATGGCAAAACAAAAGAACGGTATTAAATTAAATATTAGTAAAGATAATAAGAAGTCTTCTCCTACCATTAATAAGAGCACTGTGGCATGTGGGTTTCATTGTATTAAGATGAATCATATTAGTGTAAAGTATGGAAACCATAAGATTTTAGATGATATTAATCTTCACATACACTGTGGTAAATTAACAGTTATCATTGGGAGAAATGGAGCAGGTAAATCCACTTTAATGAAAGCAATCCTAGGTGAAGTAAGTCATGAAGGTGAAATATTATTTACAGATATTAAAAATGATAGATTTGAGGATTTAAAAATAGGTTATGTACCACAACATCTTAATATAGTAAAAAATACACCAACAAGTGTATATGATTTCTTTGCCTCATTTATAAGTAATACACCGGTATTCTTATTTAAGAGAAAAAAATTGCATGAGTATATACTTAGTAGACTCGCTCTATTTGAAGCAGAGAGTTTAATTGATAAAGCAGTTTGTGATTTATCTGGTGGTGAACTACAAAGGGTTTTATTATCGATAGCGATTACTCCAGTTCCAAATCTACTTCTTTTAGACGAACCGATCTCTGGTATTGACAAAAATGGTATGGAGCTATTCTATAAAAATATAAATAATCTAAAGACACAGTATGATCTGGCAATTATTATGATATCGCATGATTTTAATTTTGTTAGACAATATGCAGATAATGTTATATTATTAGATAAATCTATAAAAATTGAAGGGACTCCAGAGGAAGTCTTAAACAGTAAGGAATTTTCTAAAGTATTTGGGCTTTAGATTAATTGGAGGTTGCATGAATACACTGTATCATATAATGGAAACAATCATTCCATTTCAATGGATAAAATATGATTTTATGAAACATGCTTTATTAGGGGTAATGATTATTACCCCTTTATTTGGTATATTAGGTACAATGATTGTAAATAATCGTATGGCATTCTTTTCAGATGCCCTTGGCCATTCAGCTCTCACTGGCATAGCAATTGGTATTTTACTTGGTGTAGGTAATACCAACTTAAGTATGGTGATTTTTGCTGTAATATTTGCCATTGTATTGAATAAGATTAAGCGTAGAAATACGGTATCTACGGATACTATTATCTCTGTTTTTTCATCATTTAGTACAGCACTTGGTTTAGTGATACTATCTAAGGGAGGAAATTTTTCGAAATATTCAAGTCTTCTTGTAGGTGATATCCTAAGTATTACACCTTATGAAATTATGCTACTAGTTATTATATTTGTAGCAACAATTGTTTTTTGGGTGCTTGCATTTAATAAGTTACATGCAATTAGTGTGAATGAAACCCTAGCAAAAAGCAAAGGAATTAATGCGGTTATGATAGATAATGCATTTGTTATTTTAATTGCTCTCATTGTCATGTTATCAATTAAATGGGTGGGTATACTAATTATAAATGCTCTATTAATTTTACCAGCTGCATCAAGTAGGAATATCGCAAGTAATATGAGAGAATATCATTTATTCTCAGTAATCATATCTGTATTTTCTGGTATATTAGGGCTAATATTATCATTTTATTATAATACAGCTACTGGACCTACAATTGTAATTATTGCAGCTACCATATTTTTCTTAACTTTTAGCTTAAAACCTTTACTTAAGTAGTAAAAAAACCACTGGTAAATTAGTAAATATTGCCTATTGTAAAGAGGTTTGGCTTTACATGGAAACAAAGTACGTATTATAATGTACTAAATTAATATAAGAGAAAATTATATTATATTGGAGTGTCTATGAGGGACTTATTAGTTTATGTAAAAATAATCATTAACTTTATACTTATAATCCTATTACTATTAATCGGTATTTTTATTGTACCTAGATTAATTCGATTCTTTATGCCCTTTGTTATTGGGTGGTTTATTGCCATGATTGCAAATCCCTTGGTACGATTTCTAGAAAAGAAAGTGAAGATTATAAGAAAGTTTGGTTCTGCTCTTATAATTATAGCTGTTATATTAGCTATTGTTGGATCTATGTATGGAATTATAGCAATTGCAGTGAAAGAAATAAGACACTTATCTAACGATATCCCAAATATCTATGGTAACATACAAAATAGTCTAACTGAACTATCAGATAAATTAGATGTAATCTACGTAAAGTTACCTGAAGGTATGAGAGTACTAATTGATAACATTAAGTTAAGCTTCTCGGATTACTCATCTAATTTTATGAGTAAGGAGAACATTCCATCCTTTAGTGCAGCTGGTGATTTAGCCAAAAATGTAGCTGAATGGCTTTTGGGAATCATCGTAACGATCCTTTCTGCATACTTTTTTATTGCAGAAAGAGATAATCTAGTTCGTGATCTTAAAAAAATAATGCCACAGATTGTTATTACGAACTATAACCTGATTGCAAGTAATTTTAAAACTGCTTTTGGTGGATATTTTAAGGCTCAATTTAAAATTATGTTAATCATAATAGGCATATTATTTTTAGGATTTGAAATTCTAAGAGTAGATTATTCATTCCTTTTGGCACTTGGAATTGCATTTTTGGACTTCCTTCCTTTTTTTGGTACAGGTTTGGTTTTATGGCCATGGGCTGTTATAGACTTTTTACTTGGTAATTACTTTAGGGCAATTAGTCTTGTAGTAATTTACTTAGTGTGTCAAATCGTAAAACAAGTATTACAACCAAAGATGGTAGGAGATAGTATTGGAATTAGTCCACTTGCTACACTTATTTTTATGTTTATTGGTTATCGCTTTATGGGAGTACTAGGAATGATCATTGGTATTCCTATTGGTATGGTAATCATAAATTTCTATCGAATTGGTATGTTTAATTCAATTATTCGTGGAATTAAAATTATAATGCATGATTTAAACAACTTTAGAAAATTTTAGTTCTAAATATGGTTATAATTGTAGGTAAACTGCATTAATTGTCAAAATATATAGAAAAATTCATATATTTTATAAAAAAATATTGACCAATATATAATAATTATATATTATTATATATAATATTTGATAAAGGTGAAGAGAGCTACACAATCGGTTACTTTTTAAACTCATATCATAATTATAATCTAGAGTTCTGAATAAATAAGCTTATTTATATGTATTTAATGTCTCTAGATAAAACATTTTCATATTAATTCATTCAATATTAGGGGATTTTAGGGGAAACATTATACTGAAAGGGATAAGATGATGAAAGAAGACAAACAGCATGACGATCTTAATTCTGTTGTTACTGCCAGTGAAATTCGCAATATACTAAATGATTTCCGAATTGGAAAAAAACCTCTAGCTAAACTGTTAGGTTGGGGAGAAACGACAATAATAAGGTACATTGAAGGTGACATACCAACGGCAGAATACTCAAACAAACTAAGAGAAATAGCCAATGAACCAGCCTATTATTATGAACTACTACAAAGGAACAAAGATAACCTTACAAATGTTGCATATAGAAAAAGTAAACAAGCAGTACTTGAAAAGATGATGGAATCTAAAATAAGTCTCATTGCACAATATGTGATTTATTTAATTGATGGGGATGTTAGTGCTTTTTATGTACAAGTTGTTCTATATTATGCTCAAGGTTTTTCATTTGCCTTATATGACAAAGAATTATTTGATGAAGATTATGGAATTAATCAAAAAAATATACCATATTTAAGACTGTATGAAAGTATGAAGAAACACGGAGTTAATGTTTTGGAAGTACCTCATGGAAGATTAAGTGATGATGAGATTAAATTAATTAAAGCTGTTGTTGAAGCTTTCTCATGGTATGGACCAAAAGCATTAAGAGCTACAATGGCATCAGAACGTATTAATTACCGAATTTCAAGAGATAAAAATAATAACCGTATTATATCAAAAGAATTATTGAAAAAGTCATTTAAAGATATCGTGGAGCAATATGACATACATAATATAAATGATATTCATAAGTATCCAGATAAGAAAGTGAATGAACTTAGAAATAAATAATACGAACTATTTTTATAAAGTCTATCTTTGAATTAATATGAACATAATTTGAATTCTATTTTTAATAAAATAATAGATAATAAAACCCGATAAGATAACTCACTAGATTTCGAATCTGTGATTTTTATCCTATCGGGTTTTTCTTTATCCTATAATATAAATAATTATATAAGAGTATTATTTTTGTATCAGATGATACTTTGATTCTAAACGTATTGGATTATAAGAAAGTTTTGCTTTTCTAAGCCCTTCTTGACCTAAATCATCCTCACGATTTACAATCTCTGCTTCAGGGAAGGTATTTAATAAAAATTGTTGATTGATATAGTTATATAATCCAGGTATTGATACATTCGCTTTTTCTATATGAATAAAAGCAGATTTTAACTGAGGAGAGTAACTTCCTATGGAATATGCTTCTAATTTACCATCAATATATACTCCACCAAATTTACAATTTACCAAGCCACAATTTTGAAATACAATACTGATACCAGCTTCTTCGCTATCAATGCTGCCATTCTTATCTTCGTAAACTCTATCGGCAAGCCAAGTCTTATGAAAGGCTGCAATTTCTTGCATATCGGAGCAATCAAGAGAGCGATACAAAAATCTACCATCAAAGTTTTTTAAGAAAGAGTTTAGGTGATTTTTCTTTTTATGATAAGCTCTACCACTTAATGTTTTAAGTTTTTCTGCATCATAAATATAGTCAAAAGTATCTCTAGCTTCAACAATTTTAAACTCTTCTGTAAAGGATGGGATGGTCATCAATTCATCAAGAAACACTTGATCCACTAAATACATCGTTAAACGCTTGCCAAGAACGGTATTCCAATGTTCTTTTACTTTCGTAAATACAGTTTTTATATCTTCTTTTCTACATAATGGCATAAACGGTGAATCTTCATATTTACCCATAGTTAACATCATAAATGTATCATCATAGCAAAAATGGGTTTTATAAAAATTTGACCAAATAAGTTGATTTACAAATTGTCCTTCTGCAGTATAAATAGGGCGTAATGTAGCATATTCCCTAAATATCTTACGTTCATCAATAGTAAAATTCTTTAGTTCAAAATTCATGTTAACCTCCAGTTTATTTATTCTGACTGTTACGCTTTGCTCTCATTCTTTGAGTAGGATCTAATATTTTTTTACGTATACGAATGGTTGATGGAGTAACTTCCAATAACTCATCTGTATCAATAAATTCTAAGGCTTGTTCTAAGCTTAAAACTCTAGGTGTTGTAAGTTTAAGTGCATCATCTGCACCAGAGGAACGAGTATTGGTAAGTTGCTTACGTTTACAT
>JAFAEB010000411.1 GCA_023424235.1 Bacillota bacterium | reverse complement strand
TTTCATAAGCTACTTTTCCTGACAAATTCTCTATCATACTATCAGCAATTTTATTCATTTGATCTAATCCTAATTTCCCTCTATAATTGCTAGATATTTGCATATTAGTCTGAACATCACTTACTTTTAATTCATTAAAAACATCACTTATAACATTACGATATTCTAATATGCTATCTGGGTTTGTAAATAATTTTAGCCTTACAATGATATAATGATTAAAGGTTGCTAAATCATTGGAATCGTCCTTTTTAATACTAATAATTTTAATAAGTGTCTCTGCATTCTTACCTACTCTATTAATGTATACTTCACAATCTCCATAATCTCTATTGACAATTAAGTCATTATCTATTTGCAAACCTATTTTCTTGCCAATATAAGTAATTAAATCCTTTTTATCTGATTCACTTAAAAATCCATTTCCATAATTGGCAGCCATTTCAAGTTCAAAGGAGGAAACCTCAGAGTTTGTATTAACAAACGCTTCAAGTAAATTACCGTTTGGACGTATAAATGCATTAACTGCAACTTGCATAATCACGGCAATCCACAACACACTGATAACATAAATCGTTATTTTTGATTTTCTATCCATAAATAAATGTTTTATTTGAGTCATATATGCGTTCATGCTTATAACCTCCTAAATTACTAACTATTTTCTTAAGTTAAATAAACGAATGTTTTGAATATATTTCTATATACATTTATTCTGTCCATGTTTTCTATTGTTATTCAAAAAATCTAGTATATGGAATGAAAGGCATTTAGAAAGTTATTTTCCGAGAGTGTTTTTATTTCATAGGAAGTAAATTCCTGTATGAAATAAAAAAAGCACTATAGGTTTACTATAGTGCTAAAATAATCTAATCTTCTATTAAATTAATTCTTCTAATATGTCTTTCATCATTTGAGAAAGGAGTATCTAAGAATGTATCTACGATTTTTAGTGCTAGCCCTGGACCAACAACTCTTGCACCCATTGCTAATATATTGGCATTATTATGGGATTTCGTTGCTTCTGCGCTAAAGCAATCATGACATAAAGCTGCACGAATTCCTTTTACTTTATTCGCTGCGATAGATATACCAATTCCTGTTCCACAAATTAAAATTCCTAGCTCTGCTTCTTTACTTAGTATAGCATCTGTAACTTTTCTCGCATATACAGGATAATCACATGATTCTTTTGAATATGAGCCACAATCCATATATTCAATGTTCCTTGCCTTTAAATGTTCTATTATTTCTTGTTTTAATTCATATCCACCATGATCACTACCTATTGCTATCATATGATGTCCTCCTCATTAAGCTTATAAACTGTTTTCTTTACTAATCTAGCTAATTCAACATAACACTCCTCATAATCAATTAATGTTCCACCATAAGGATCTGTTACATCGCCTATTTCACCAACAAATTCTTTTATTGTATATACATTGTCTTCTATACCAAATTTATCTATGATACTTTGCTTTTGTTTTTCTGTCATAGTTAGGATTAAAGTATCCTCATCTATATCTGATTGCTTTAAACTTTTTGAAGTATGATTTTTCAACTCTAAATTATGACTTTTAAGTACCGTATCTGCTTTTGGATTGGATGGTTCTGAAAATAAAACTACCAATCCTCTTGATGTTACTTTTATATCACTATTTGTCTCAAGACTTCTATATATTGTTTCAGCCATAGGGCTTCGACAAGTATTTCCTGTACAGACAAATATGATTTTTTCATATCTAACCATAATAAACCTCCAATTACGGTATTAAACCATTTCTATATGATAACCAGCTGCTTTTAATAATCGATTCATAATAGCTTGTCCAAGTCTACTATTGTGGAAGCTTTCAGAATAAATATACTGAGTTTCCTCCATATCAAAATCTCTGAGTATTTCAAATAAACCTCTAGCTATGGTTTCTTCGTCTTTTCTAGTTCCTATGGTTTTCACATTTCCTTTAGGATACAAATGAATCGTCTCATCTGTAGCAATAATTCCTACGCGAAAGCCCTTTTCTATCTTATCATTAACATTCTTGTTAATTATCTTAATTACATTCTCACTATCCCCTTCATATATGGTAAGTTCACCCTTAGGCGCATAGTGCTTATACTTCATTCCAGGAGCTTTCGCAATAAGGTTTTCATTCATGTCTTTTTTTAAAACAAAAGGATCATAAATAACAGTTCCCACAACTTCTTCTAACATCTCTTTTGTTATATATCCAGGGCGTAAAATTGTAGGCACATCAGTTGTTACATCAACAATTGTTGATTCAAGACCGATGGATACCTTACCACCATCTATTATCATATCAATAATACCATTTAAGTCCTCTATTACATGTTGTGCTTTTGTAGGACTTGGTCTTCCAGATACATTTGCACTTGGGGCTGCTATATATATTTTGGATTGTTTTATTAGTTCGTAGGCTATTTTATGTGATGGCATACGAATTGCTACCGTATCTAACCCCCCAGTAGTACTAAGAGGCACCTTTTCGCTTTTATTACATATAAGTGTTAGTGGACCTGGCCAAAAGTGTTTTGCTAATTTTACTCCTGCTTCTGGAACGTAACTTGTTAGCTCATACAATCCCTCTAAATCTGCTATATGAATAATTAGAGGATTATCGGATGGTCTTCCCTTTGCAGCATATATTTTTTTTGCTGCATCTGGATGTAGTCCATTGGCACCTAATCCATAAACTGTTTCCGTTGGAAATGCTACCAAACCATCCTCTTGTAAAATACGTATAGCGTCCTCTAAATCTTTTCTTGTAAAACTATTTATATCGATTTTTTTTATAATAGTATCCATTTGTATTTTCCTACATTCCTTTTATAAGAAATCAATTAATCCATTTATTATAGCACTATTATGAGATGATGTAAACTATTTACCTGCTAGCACTGGAGCAGTATGTGCATACTCATTTATATATGTCATAATTCCAAGATGAATCGCCCATGCTAATTTTTCTTGATATGTATCATCAACTAGTAACTTTGATTCATTATAATTAGACAAGTAGCCACATTCAACTATGACCAACGGACATTCCGTCTTTTTTAACATATAATAACTATCATTGGATTTTGCTTCTCTTTTATTCCCATCTTTAATTGTCTTTTTTAATTGTTCCTGCATTATTTTAGCAAAAGTCTTACCTTCTTGTGAATTGGTATAATAAAATACTTGAGCACCTTTAATACTCTCCTGTGTAAAGCTATTTTGATGAATACTAACTGCTAAAACGGCATCGCTACTATTGATCATTTCAACACGTTTTCTCATATCTGTCGCCTTTTTATTACTATCGCCTTCAGAATATAAGCCCTCATCTGTGTCACGAGTCATAATTACATTGATATCGTTTTCTTCCAAAAACACTTTTAATTTATGAGCTATAATTAAATTAATGTCTTTTTCCAGTACTCCAGTTACACCAACTTTACCTGGATCAAACCCACCATGACCAGGGTCAATTATAACCGTTAACTTTTTGCTATCACTTTTATAATTATCACCAGTAGTTTGCCTAAAAATACTTTTTGATGGTTCTGCAAATAAAAGAATTGCCATGCATACCATTAGCAAAAATAATACATTGAAATAATTTCTTACTTTTATTGTTTTTGATGACATAGAATATTACCTGTTTATACATAATTATTATATTCTATGTTACATATTCCCACACTATGAATCCCAATTAATTAACGTATTTGATAATTGTATTCCATACACTTTCTTTTTCAAGTCCAAGTTTCCAAGCTGCAATGCCTTTTACACCAGAAGCATCTATAACCTTTAATTTAGCTTCAATGGATTCATCTTCTTCAAGCCACATTTTATACACTGCACCATCTTTTTCAAACTCTCCGTAGTATTGTTTGGTAACATCATCCCAAACAATTTCAACACCATTATCTTTTAACACATTCATACCATTTGTCATACTGTATGCTTCAGAACTAACCTGGATAGTTCCATTTTCATTAACTTCTTTCCAAAGTCTTGTGTAGAAAGGAATACCCATAATAATCTTATCTTTTGCTACCATCTTTAAGGTGTTATTAACTGCATTTTCAACAAATGAGATAGAAGCTACAGAACCACTCACCTCGGAACCACTATAATGCTCGTCATATGCCATGATTATTACATAATCAGCAACAATTCCTTGTTCTTCTAGATCATAATAAGCAGAATAGTTTGCAGGTACATAATTATCTATAGATAATACGATATTATTACTTCTACACTTTACAGATAATTCACGAATAAATTGAATAAAGTGAATTCCTGCATCATATGATATTTTTTCAAAATCAATATTAATTCCATCTAAATTATACTTAATTGCTTCTGCAATAAGCTCATTCATTAGCTTCTCTCTTCTTGAAGTATAGGATAATAGCTCATACATACTAACCTCTGTATTAAAATCATCTACTAATGCCCAAACTTCTATGCCAAGAGAGTGTGCACGTTCAACATAAGTCTCATCTGCCAAAGAACTAATTGTACCTTCATTACTTGTAATACTATACCAAGTAGGTGATATGGTAGTTACTCCTTTTGTTTTCTCTAATAGTCCAACTAATCCACTGTTAGCACTTTTATTTGTCACTTGATGCCATACTAAATTAATAGCACCCTCTTTTTTCATATTTGTATATACTGGCTCAGTAAATTCACTTTCTACTGTTTCATAGAAAGATTCTTGTACATGTTTATTTCTAACATAACCAATCACACCATCTTTAGTCATAACCTTACTAAACCCATTCTCAACAACTTCACTGGTATCTACATACATTAAAGTATCGCCAATAGGGAGGTCTAATAATATATCAA
>JAFAEB010000362.1 GCA_023424235.1 Bacillota bacterium | reverse complement strand
TTTTTTATATACTAAAAAAGATAGAGATGCTGTATATAAATGCATGGAAAGAGGATATGAGTTTCCAGAAGTAACCTCTTGGATACGTGCAAGTAAAAAAGATTTTGAATTAGTGAAAGAAATTGGAATGAAAGAAACTGGTATTTTAGTTAGTTGTTCTGACTATCATATCTTTTACAAAATGAAAATGACCAGAAGGGAAGCCTTAAATCACTATCTTAGTGTGGTTCGAGAATGTCTTGAAACTGGAGTTGCACCACGTTGCCACTTAGAAGATATCACAAGATCGGATATTCATGGATTTGTAATACCATTTTGCTTAGAGCTAATGAACCTAGGTAAATCCTATAACATCCCTGTTAAAATTCGTGCATGTGATACAATGGGCTATGGAGTAAATTTTTCTGGTGCTGTACTACCTCGTTCCGTTCAAGGAATTATATACGGATTAACAACTCATGCAGGTGTTCCTTCTAGTATGCTTGAATGGCATGGACACAATGATTTTTATAAAGCGGTAACTAACTCAACTACTGCATGGTTATATGGTGCTTCTGGTGTAAATTGCTCCTTATTTGGTATAGGAGAAAGAACTGGTAATACCCCACTTGAAGCAATGGTATTCGAATATGCTCAGTTAAAGGGAACCTTAGATGGCATGGATACTACAGTAATTACAGAGCTTGCTGATTACTTTACCCATCAGTTAGGATATAAAATTCCACATAGAACTCCTTTTGTAGGGAAAAATTTTAATGTAACGAGAGCAGGAATTCATGCAGATGGACTCTTGAAAAATGAAGAGATTTATAATATATTTGATACTGATAAGTTTTTAAATAGACCTGCATTGGTATCTGTATCAAACACTTCTGGCTTAGCAGGAATTGCTCATTGGATTAATTCTTATTTTAAATTAAAAGGGGATAAGGCAGTAGATAAGTCTAATCCTATCGTATTAAAAATTAAAGAATGGGTAGATGAAGAATATGAGAGTGGAAGAGTAACGGTAATAACCGATGAAGAACTGATTACGCTTATTAATGAAATTAAAGCCCAATTACCATAAAACATGTAACCTATTGATAAAGCAAAGAAGAATGGATTGGAGATTAAAAAATGAACATATGTATTGAAGAAGCAAAAGAAAAATTTGGCGCATTATTATTAGAACAATTAAAAAGAGTTGAGGCAATGAAAGAATCAGCCGATTTTGTTAAATACGATGAATTAGATAAAATAATAATTGGCGTATGCGGCGGAGATGGAATCGGCCCTGCGATTACAGCACAAGCTCAAAGAGTTCTAGAGTTCTTGTTAAAAGATGATATAAGTAAAGGAAGAATTGAGTTTCGTGTTATTGACGGATTAACAATAGAAAAAAGAGCTGCAGAGCAAGTTGCAATACCTAAGGATGTTTTAGAGGAATTAAAGAAATGTCATGTAGTTTTAAAAGGACCTACAACGACTCCAAGAAAAGGTGATCCATGGCCTAACGTTGAAAGTGCTAATGTAGCTATGCGTAAAGAATTAGATCTTTTTGCTAATGTTAGACCAGTTCGTATTCCAGAACAAGGAATCGATTGGACATTTTACAGAGAAAATACAGAAGGTGCATATGCAGTAGGTAGTAAAGGCATTCATGTAACTAGTGATTTGGGTATAGATTTTACAGTAACAACAACTGAAGGTTCAGAGAGAATTATTCGTGCTGCCTTTGAGTTTGCAAAAGCGAATGGGAAAAAACGAGTAACTGCTGTTACAAAGGCTAATATTATTAAAACAACAGATGGTAAATTTTTAGATATATTTAATAATATTGCAAAAGAATATCCTGACATCGAAGCAGATGATTGGTATATTGATATTATGACCGCAAAACTAGTGGATGAAAAAAGAAGAAAAGATTTTGAAGTTATGGTATTACCTAATTTATATGGTGATATTATTACTGACGAAGCAGCTGAATTCCAAGGTGGTGTAGGTACAGCAGGTAGTGCCAATATAGGTAAACGATATGCAATGTTTGAAGCTATACATGGTTCTGCACCTCGTATGGTTTTAGAAGGAAGAGATATTTATGCAGATCCATGTAGTATGATTCGTGCTGGTGCAATGCTATTAGCACATATTGGATATAATAAAGAAGCGAATAGTGTCTATAAAGCTCTTGATATCTGTACAATTACAGAGAAAAAACTAGTCATAACTGGTAGAAATACGGGTGCTACTAGTGAAGAGTTTGCAGATTATTTAATGGAAACAATTGAAAAAATTTAGGAGGATCCTGTGAACAATTTTGATGTTCAAAAAGAAGTAGTAGATAAATACTCCTTGCGTGGTAGAGTATTTAATAAGATCAGAGAAGATATTCTTTCTGGTAAATATAATAGAAATGAAGAATTAAAAGAAACAGCCATTGGGACAGAATTAGGAGTAAGTAGAACACCTGTTAGAGAAGCTCTTAGACAATTAGAGCTTGAAGGCCTTGTTACTATTATTCCCAACAAAGGTGCCTATGTTAATGGTATTACAGAAAAAGACATACATGATATTTATATTATTCGTTCTTATTTAGAAGGCTTATGTGCGAAATGGGCATGTGATCATATCACCAATGAGCAAATTGATGAATTAGAAGAAATCGTATACTTATCAGAATTCCATGCAAAGAAGGAGCACCATGAGCAAATATTATCATTGGATAATAAATTTCATCAGTTAATATATGAAGCGTCCAATAGTAAAATACTGCATCATGTTCTAACAGATTTTCATCATTATGTTGAGAGAATCCGAAAGATTACACTAGCCTCTGAATCAAGAGCATTAAATTCTAATAAAGAGCATACTGCAATCTTAGAAGCGATTAAACAACGTGATGGTGATAAAGCAGAACAATTAGCACATGAACATATTATGAATACTATAAAAAATATAAGTGAACGCGGATTATAAAATTGTTAAAACATATAAAAAACGAACTTTCCTTATTAGAATAACTATGTCAGTTATTTAGTAAGAAAGTTCGTTTTTTTCTATTCAGCCAGCTCTTCCCACATTAGAAGTAGTTCTTCTAAACGAGTATCCGTTGCCTTTTTCTCATTATTTAGTTCAATTAATTTCTCAACATTCGTGTAGATTTCTTCTTTAGCCAGTTCTTTGTCGATCTCTTCATTTCTGCTTTCTAATCTTGTTATTTCTTCTTCTATTTTTTTAAGATCATTTTGCTTTTTACGTAATTTAGCTTGTTCTTCTTTTTGTTGTTTCCAATCCATTTTTGTATCTAAATCAATGCTACTTGCAAAAGAAGATGTATTGTTTGATAAATTTCTTACTGTGGAGCTACTAGCCAAATATGCTTGTTCAATGACTTCTTTTTTCTCTAGGTAGTAATCGTAATTACCAATATAACTTAGTAGTTGTCTGTTAGTTAAATCAAGAATCCTAGTTGCGGTACGATTAATAAAATAACGATCGTGTGATACATATAAAAC
>JAFAEB010000392.1 GCA_023424235.1 Bacillota bacterium | reverse complement strand
GTGATAGTCTCTTTTGCCTTCTCAGAGATATAATATTGAAATGGAGGTGCTTCCAATCGGATTGTATTTATGGATGCTTCTGCTTCATTTGCTTCATTCGTAACAGCTACTCCATCCTCTGAATTATTAGTCTCACGAACCGGTTCTACAGATGCTTCTTCTTCATTCACTACTTGTTTATCTTCTAATTCATCATCTTCTGTTTCGTCTTTTAATTCATCATCTAATTCATCTTTTGATTCCTCAATAGTATCTGATTCTCCTATAATTTTCCCTTCATTTTGAGTTTCTATTATATTACCTGTTGAATCAAGTAGATTATCCGATTCTTTACTACATGCAGCAATGGATATAACTATAAAAAGTAGAATAACTATAATTGCTAATTTCTGTTTCATACTTAATTCCTCCTCGTATATTAAAGTAAATATTAACAATATACATAACCAACTTTTTTATACCAATGAACCTTTTCTTACACTCATTATACACCTATTCCATATTATGTCAAATGCAAAGGCTTAAGAAGTTTATAATTTATTTGTCGTTTGGATTAACTTGCGTTACTTCACCAATTAAAAAGGAGAGTGCTATTAAGCTATCATAAGACATCTTAATAACACTCTCCAAGGTATTTCATTTTTGAAATTCTAACCAAGTTGATATGACTTCTCTCTTACTTTCATAGCATTTATTGCTACTTCTTTATCACTAAATGGCACACTATAACCATTGAATATTTGCTCTCTTTCATGGCCTTTTCCAATTATTACAATAACATCATTTTCTTGGGCAAGAAATACAGCATGCTCAATAGCTGCCTTACGTTCTCTCATATAAGTATAATTGCCTGAACTTTCATCCATACCTTCTAAAATATCTTCAATGATAGCTTTTGGTGGTTCTGTACGAGGATTATCAGATGTAATTATTGTATAGTCAGATAACGCTTGACTTATTCTACCCATAACACTTCTTTTGCTTTTATCCCTATTACCACCACATCCAAATACTGTAATTATTCTTTTATAGCTTTTATTTTTACGAACTGCTTTTAATATATTCTCTAAAGCAAAAGCAGTGTGTGCATAATCAACAATAACCGTAAATGGCTTCTCTCCTGTTATCACTTCGTATCTACCATCAATATATATTTTCTCACTTAAACAATCAATTATCCTTGTAAATTCTAACCCACACATTAGTCCAATTCCTATCACTGCTAGATTATTATAAACAGCAAATTCACTAGGAGTATAAATGGTCATAGGATACTCTATGCTACTACAACTCTCTTGGTTTAGGTTATTATTCTTCTTGTAAACAACTAAAAACTTAACCTTATCATTATAATATTCAATATTTTTGGCATACAAGTTACACAATGAAGTTTGTTGTATCCCATATCGAATACTATTACCTGTAAAACTAGAAAGTACTTTTTGGGAATACTCATTATCCATATTAATAACTGCTTTGTTGGTCATGGTAAAGAGTTTTAATTTTGATTCAACATAATCCTCCATTGTTTTATGATCATCAAGATGTTCTGGAGATAAGTTGGTAAACACTGCAAGATCAAAATCACATGCCGATACTCTATGTGTTTTTAGAGCCATAGATGAAACCTCCATAAAACAGTAATCAACTTTTTCCTCAACAAACTTATCCATGATTTTACCTAATTCCACACAGTCTGGTGTCGTTGGAGTTGTCTTTTCAATGGAAAGTATTTCATTGTCCACATAATTATCAATGGTACCGATTAAACCTGTTTTATATTCTTGCTTCATAAATAGGTATTGTGCCATTTTAGTAACTGATGTTTTACCATTGGTACCTGTTACTCCAACTAAAGTAAACTGTTTTGAAGGATCCTCATAAAAATTATTTATCATTTTAGATAGACACTCCCTTGTATTGTTTACTGTAACAAGGGTGATATCATGAAAGCAACTAATATCCACATCATTTAATTTATTTTTATTAATTACTAAGAATTTTGCACCTTTCTTATAAGCATCTAGTAGAAACTTATGTCCGTCCACTTTTGCCCCTACTAAAGCTACAAACATAGTCCCATCATATACTTGATTGGAGTGAACAAGGATTTCATTCACATCTACTATACTTTTACCTTCTAATTGAACCTCATATTCAATACCACTTAACACTTTATATAAATTAACCATCTTCTCCATATTCACCTCACGAATTGTATATTAAAATCAAAACAGCAATCTTTTTTTATAATAAATCACTTTATCTTCTTATCATTATTTTACATGACATTATTTATTTAATATATAAATAAAATGCTTAATATATATCAAATAGTGCTCTCTGTAAACTTAGGATAACCACATAGCTAAATAAAAGTGTTTATGAATAAACACATGGTAAAATAAAAGTACTTATGGTAAACATATAATCTATATAAAATATATGTTAATCTAGGAAATAAAATCCTTTATGGAGTATAATTTATAATTTACAACAAACAATATACATGAATGTCAAAATTAATGTATAGGAGCGATTTTATGTTCATTGTGCTATTTAGAGCTATCATTTTATATTTTGTTGTGGTAATTATCATGCGAATAATGGGAAAGAGACAAATTGGACAACTTCAACCCTTTGAACTTGTAATTGCTCTTATGATTTCGGAACTAGCAGCAACTCCAATGCAAAACATAAACATACCACTACTTCATGGGATAATTCCCATAATAACCTTATTAGTTTTACAAGTCCTAATTTCTACATTGCAGCTTAAAAGCGAAATAGCTCGATATATCTTTTGTGGTAAACCCAGTATATTAATCGAAAAAGGGAAAATTAATGTTAAGGAACTTAAAAGTACTAAAATGAATCTAAATGACTTGTTGGAAGAATTGCGATTGAAAGATTACTATAATATCGAAGATATCGAGTATGCTATCTTGGAAACAGGCGGGCAAATATCCATCATACCGAAGAGCGACTTGGAACCAGCTACTAGAAAGGACTTAAAATTAAGTGTTAGCCAAGACACGTTACCTGTAACATTGATCCTTGATGGAAAAATAAATAGTAAAAATTTAAAACTAATAAATAAAGATGAATCTTGGTTATATAATCAGCTAAAGAAAAAAAATATAAAATCTACCGATGAAGTTTTATTAGTCTTATTAGATTCAAAAGGCAAACTATACTATCAGCTTAAGAAAGAAGGTTTATAATACTTATGAAAAGTTTAGTTATCTCTTTAGCCTTGTCCATTATTATGATAATTGCTATCCTTTATTCACATAAGTATCTTAATAATGTATCTAAGGAATTAGGTATCCTTAATAACGAAATAGAGCAATATATCACTGATAGTGATTGGGACAAAGCATATGAATCATCCATGAAATATACAGAAAAATGGAAAGAGTATTCAAAGATAATAAAAATATTTTTAGACCATCAGGAAATGGATAACATTGAGATAGAGTTATGGAAACTACCTCAATATATAAAAGAAGAGACGAAAGATGAGGCACTAGCAAGCATTCATACTTTAAAATTTTTAGTCGATCATATTTCAGAATTAGAAAAACCAACCTTAGAAAATATTTTTTAATTTATGAAAAAGAGAATTGAAATTTCTTGCTATTATTTAATTAAAACGGATATCATATCTAAAATAGATACCATATCCGTTTTATTGCTAGCATATACATATATACCACTTATTTGTATATCGTTTTAATTAACTTTTAAGTTCAATTTATTGAAATAAGTTACCTAACACAGCACTGTACTATTCTTAAACCTAATCCTAAATAAACAAAATGTAATACAAATCTTATCTTACAATATTCAGGTTTTCCCTCTTAACTAAATTCTTCTTATTATAAAGATAATATGTAATAAACATTAGCGAGGTAATCATCCAAGTTAGAGGATAGCTAAACATAACAGCCTTTATATCTTTAAAAATTGGCACTGCAAGGGATAACCAGATAATACGAATTACACATATACCAAATAAGCTAATAAACATTGGAAGGATTACGTTCCCCATGGCTCTTAATGATCCTGAGAATATCTCAACGGATACATATGTGATATAGAATGGAACCATAAAGCGAAGCATGGTAGTTCCTATACTGATAACAGTTGTATCATCCGTAAATAAAAGATAAATATTACTTCCAACAAGATATAAAACGCTACTCATTGCTAAGGCTGTTCCTACTGCCATCGCCAAACATACACGTATTCCTTTATAGACTCTATCCTTATTACCAGCTCCAAAGTTCTGTCCAACAAAGGTAGTTACAGCTACACCAAAAGAGCCCATTGTCATCCAGAATACACCATCAATTTTAGAATATGCTGACCAGGCAGCAACTGTATTCGTTCCAAAACTATTTACATTAGTTTGTATAAGTAGGTTAGAGGTTGAATACATAAGTGATTGAAAACCAGCCGGCAAACCTATATATAAAATCTTTTTTAGTATTTCCTTGTGAAATTTTATTTGAGGTAAATTAAGTTTGTAGGTATCCTTTGACTTTATTAACACCATGCTAACAAATATAGCACTACATATTTGAGAAATAATTGTTGCAATGGCAGCTCCTGCTACATTCCATTTGAATACCACGACAAATAATAAATCAAGGACAATATTGATAAAACAACTAGCAATAAGAAAATACAAGGGTCTCTTTGAATCACCAATTGCACGTAAAATACCCGCTCCCATATTATAAATAAGGTTAGCAATCATACCTAAAAAGTAAATTCTAATATAGGTTAAGGAATATGGCATAACATCTTCTGGTGTTCCCATCCATTTCAGAGCATATGGTGCACCAATTAGACCAATTACCATAATAAAAAATCCACCTGCAATTGCAACTTCATAAGCTGTATGTACTGTTTTACTTACTTCTTCGTCTTTCTTACCACCATAATATTGAGCAAGTGTTACAGTTGCACCTGTTGCAATACCCGTAAAAAATCCCACGAACACATTAATGAGTGATCCCGTGGGGCCGCCTACTGCGGATAAGGCTTCTTTGCCAACAAATTTACCAACAATAATAGCATCTGCCGTATTGTATAATTGCTGAAAAAAGGTACCGAATAACATAGGGAAGAAGAAATAAAGAATTTGCTTCCATATAACTCCCTCCGTTATTCCATTCTTTCGTTCCATAACTCCATCCATTGTACTTCTCCATTCAAGATTTTCTTAACTGTCATTAACTATAATATATTGTACATATCTTAGATTACTGCAATATATAGTAACATATTTTAAGGATTAATCAATACGAAAATTTGAATACAGAAGTTAACTAGTACTTATACTGTTATCAACCTTTATTTTATTTTCTGCAATCACAGATGATATAAATTTTCAACGTCGTATTTATAAACAAATGCTAAGCAACTCATCCCTGTAATTTGGAATCTATATGTTATATGGTGTCATATTTTTTTAACACCCATATATCTCTTCGCTCAAGCTTATCAAAGGATTTATTTGCATACTCTGGTATATCGATATGTTTTTCAATTTCATCAAAGTGAACAGCGGCATTTGTAACAGTATCAATAAGTTTAAATCCGCAACCTTCTATTAAATCAATCACTCCATAAAGCTCCAATCCTTTATTATAATCAACCTGAAACCACTTAGGTCTTCCTTTCGCAGTAAATGGTCCGTTAACAGCATCTTGTACCGAACATATTTCGTTAAATACTGCAACCGTCAGAATACCGCCCGATTTTGTAAGACGATAAAAATCTTTCATCAATTCAATGTTAGCTTGTATTTTTCTTTCCATAGTCGGTCCCATACTATGAAATACGTCATAGTACATAATGAAGTCAACCTGTTTGTCAAAAGATGACATCTTATCATTCTTCAATCGTATTGGAATTAAATTTGATATTCTTTGCTGTTTACAAGTTTCGCGTGCTGTTTCGGTGACATACTTGTCAACGTCTATAGCATATACCATACCTTCCTCACCTACTATTTGAGCAGCAGGCAACGTCCAATACAGTGCACCGCAGCCAAAATCAATCACATCCATTCCTCTCTTCAAGCCACATTTTTGTAATGTATGTTTTGCTTCTGTTTGCTGCCAATTCTGAATTCCTTTCATAATATTCGACATGATATTAGAT
>JAFAEB010000389.1 GCA_023424235.1 Bacillota bacterium | reverse complement strand
CTCTAATATCGCTATGATATCAGTACCTGGTGAATATGCAGCTAGAGTAGCTAGAAAAGCGATTAGGAATGGCCTGCATGTCATGATGTTTAGCGATAATGTATCACTTGAAGATGAAATTAGTCTTAAGAAGGAAGCACATGAAAAAGGACTTCTTATGATGGGACCAGATTGTGGTACAGCTATTATAAATGGAAAAGGTTTATGCTTTTCTAATGTTATTAGAAGAGGAAAAATCGGTATAGTTGCAGCATCAGGTACAGGTGCTCAAGAGGTAAGTGTACGAATTCACGATTTTGGTGGAGGAGTTTCTCAGTTAATTGGAATTGGTGGAAGAGATTTATCGGAAGCAGTGGGTGGGATTATGATGCTTGACGCAATCAAGGCACTTTCAGCTGATGATGAAACAGAAATTATAGTGCTAGTGTCAAAACCACCAGCGAAACAAGTTGCAGCTAAAATATATGAAGAAGTTAAAAATACAGTAGAACCAGTGGTGATCTGCTTTATTGGAGGGAATCAAGAAGAAATAGAAGCATCTGGCGCTTATTATGCTAAGACAACGAAACAAGCTGCACTAAAAGCAGTAATTCTTTCGGGAGTAGCAGAAGAAACAATAAACAAACATTCTCTTAATCTACCTTTAATCGAAGAAGTGAAAGCAAAATTAAACAATGAGCAAAAATATATTAGAGGACTATTCTGTGGTGGAACAATCTGTGAGGAAGTAGCATCTTTAGTAAGAGAAAAGTATCCTAATGTGTATAGTAATATAGCAAAGGACTCTGCATATAAATTAAATCATACCAATGAAAGCAAAGAGCATACTTTTATCGATTTTGGTGACGATCAGTTTACCCAGGGAAGGCCACATCCAATGATAGATCCAAGTCTTAGACTTGAAAGAATTGTAAAAGAAGCAAAAGACCCTAGTGTTGGTGTACTTATTATCGATATTATTCTTGGATATGGTTCTCATGAGGATCCTGTTGAAGTTACTCTTCCAGCAATAAGAGAAGCAAAAGCAATTGCAAAAAAAGAAGGAAGACACTTAGAAATCCTTGCATTTGTTCTTGGAACTGAATTAGATCCTCAAGGTTTTAATTATCAAGTAGAAAAGCTAATGAAAGAAGATGTAACAATAGCAAGTAGTAGTGAAAATACAGGATTACTTTCAAGAGGTTTTGTGGATAAGGAGGAGAGCTAAATGTCAAATATCAATGAGTTGTTTAAAAAAGAATTGGAAGTTGTTAATATTGGATTGGAGATGTTTAGAAATGATTTAGTAAAACAAGGAACAAAAGTAAATCAAGTTAATTTTATTCCTCCAGCGGATGGTTCAGAAGAGATTATAGAAGCTCTTGATTACCTTGATACAAAGCATATTAAAGAGAAAATTGAAGCTGCTAACAAAGAAGCAGTGGAAAGAATAATTAATTCTAGACCAGTACTTATCGGATTTGATAAGGCAATTAATGTAGTTCCAGGTATGAAAAAGAATATGATAATTCATGCTGGTCCTCCAATAGAGTGGGATGATATGTGTGGCGCAATGAAAGGTGCAGTAACTGGTGCGCTTGTATTTGAAGGACTTGCACAGAATATAGAAGAAGCAGAAAAAGTGGCAGCATCTGGTCAAATTGAGTTTTCACCATGTCATGAGCATAATTGTGTGGGTTCCATGGCAGGAGTTACCTCAGCGTCAATGTATGTTCACATTGTAGAGAATAAAACATATGGAAATATTTCCTACACAAACCTTAGTGAGCAGCTTTCAAAGATTCTTAGAATGGGTGCAAATGACCAGAGCGTTATTGATAGGTTAATTTGGATGAGAGATGTGCTTGGACCTATGTTAAAAGAAGCGATGGAGATTGCAGGCGAAATCGATTTAAGATTATTATTATCCCAAGCATTACATATGGGTGATGAATGCCACAATAGAAATGTTGCTGGTACAACCATATTAATACAAGCATTAACTCCTTATTTAGTTCAAACTAGTTTTTCAGAAAAAGATAAGGTTGATGTGTTTAACTTTGTGGCTTCTTCCGATTATTTTTCTGGCCCAACTTGGATGGCTCTCGCAAAAAATGCAATGGATGCAGCACATGGGATAGAATATAGTACTATACTTACTACTATGGCTAGAAACGGGGTTGAGTTTGGTATTCGAATTAGTGGTATGGAGGGTAATACATGGTTTACAGGACCTTCGCAAAAGGTTATAGGACCTTTATTTGCTGGCTTTAAGCCAGAAGATTCAGGGCTTGACATAGGGGATTCCGCTATTACAGAGACCTATGGTATTGGTGGATTTGCTATGTCAACTGCTCCAGCAATTGTTTCTTTAGTAGGTGGAACCGTTGAGGAAGCAATTAATACGACTAGAAAGATGTTTGAAATTACTACTACAGAGAATCCTAATGTTACCATACCTGTTCTTAATTTTAAAGGTGTTCCTACAGGAATTGATTTACGAAAAGTTCTAGAATCAGGCATGCTTCCTGTTATCAATACAGCCATTGCACATAAAGAAGCGGGAGTTGGTATGATAGGTGCAGGAATTACGAATCCTCCAATGGAATGCTTTAAAAAGGCAGCACTAGCTTTTGCAAATCATATTAGAAGATTAGAAGAAGGTAATAGTTTATAAAATATTTATTTATTAAATAAAAAAATAGGCCAGATTATAGGATATCTTATAGTCTGGCCTATGTCTATATTATCATCACTTTTAAGGTTATTTCCTCGATCTATATTGGAAGTAGTGATAACCATAACTATCTGTTATTTATTAATTTAGTGATACAGCTACTTTTTAAATCTAATTTGCATTTCTATTTATCCATAACCTTAGATGGAGCATAACCATAATAATTTCTAAATAACCTTCCAAAATTATTAAAGTTATTAAAACCAACTGCATGGGATACCTCAGCTATGGTCATATCTCCTTTTTGTAATAATTTATAGGCTTTTTTAAGTCGTAGTTGAATAATGTAGTTTGCTGGGCTTTGCCCTACCGTTTCTTTAAATAAGTGACAAAAACGAAATTCACTAAGATTTATAAGTTCAGATAATTCCTTATTGCTAATAACATTGGAGTAATTTTCATGTATGTATTGAAGGACGATGTTTAAACGATTTAAGTCTCTGTTACGTTTCACGCTTTCCTTTTTAGTAAGATTCTCAGATACATAGTTTCTCATTAAATAGGTAATAAGTTCGTAGATTTTACCTTTCATTGCAATTTTATATCCAATTTTTTTATTCTTATCTTCTTCAAAAATATCTAAAAATAAGCCCTCTATGATTTTATCTTCATGGATTAATGTTTTGAATATTAATTGCCAATCAAGGGAATCCACTCCAAATAATGCCTCCATATCAAAGATTAATACTAAAGCATCAAATACATGGGTATTACTAATTCCTTCGTGTAGTTCATTGCTATTAAAAATTACTAAATTCCCAGGCTGAACTTTATAGCTTTTATAGTTGCAATTCATAATTCCCTCACCACTTAAGACATAATGTAACTCAAAATGCTCATGCCAATGAGTTGGAAAGTATGTTCCTTTTTTTGTTATATGATTTTGAAACATTTGTACTGGAAATTCTTCATCACTTATAACTTTACTTTCATATAAACTTAATTCATTAATCATGAAGCACCTCTTTCTTTTATATAAATAGCAATTTAATATGTATATTCGGCAATAATGAGGTTGAGAAATCAAATAAAATAATTGTATACTATATACAT
>JAFAEB010000381.1 GCA_023424235.1 Bacillota bacterium | reverse complement strand
GTATACACCTTCCAAGAGGCGTTTAAATCATATGAGGAAGGTAAAGAAATAGAAAGTTTAGTGGAAGGACAAAAGTTCAAAAAGATAGGTGCAGGAGATTATTATTTCGATTTTGATAAGGAGCAATACATTCATTTAGAGTGGGATAGGGATATTTTTTCAATAACTTGCATAAGGGGCGAATGGTATATCAATGACTAGAGAAATACACTTCTGCAGAGAATGTGGTACAAGCTTATTAGAAGAGTGGAAAGATGTAAAAGGATATGAGGGGATATATAAAATAAGCAATTTAGGAAGGATAAAAAGCTTACCTAGAAATGGAACAATAAAAACAGAAAGGATATTAAGAGTTTTTGAAGATAGATATGGATATTTATACGTTTCGTTAAATAAAAATAACAGCAAAAAGAAAGAAAAAGTACACAGGTTAGTTGCAACAGCATTTATTAGTAATCCTAATTCATATGAACAAGTGAATCATATAGATGAGAATAAGAAGAATAATCATGTTGAAAATTTAGAATGGTGTACAGCAAAATATAATCAAAATTATTCAAAATATAAAGCGTACAAAAAAGTTAAATGCTTAAATACAAATATTATATATAAATCCATTTTAGACGCATCAATTAAATTAAACGTTGATAGAAGTTGCATATCTAAAGTTTGCAGAGGTAAAAGAAATGACGTTAATGGATTTAAATTTGAGTATGAGAGGTAAATATATATGAATAAATACGAAACGTGCATATGTGGATGTAGAGCAAGTGAAATCCATCATATTATGTTTAGATCTCAAGTACCAAGTTTAATAAAATGTAAACTTAATTTGATTCCATTATGTCAAGGATGTCACTACTCAATACATCATGGTAAAGGAGCAACACTTAATAATAAGCTTAAGCTAGAATTTCAAAATACCTTAGAAACTTTATTTATAAAAGAATATCTAACAGAAGAAGAGATAAGTCAAGTCTTAGGAATATCTGATAACGCTACTTATAGGCTTTTAAAAACACTTAAAAGATATAAAGAAGGTTATTCCAGGGATGAAGTAATACTAAGGTGTATGAACGGAAAAAGGAGACAATAAATGAATCCACAAGAGTTATTTAATAAATTAGACCAATGTATAGCAGCTTTAGGCAGAGGAAATACACAATTAAAGCAATTAGCACTAAAGAAAAGTGATACTCAAAATAAATATATGGTAGCACTAAGAAAAGAAATGCTAAGGCTACAACTAGAAGGATTTAAAGCAACTCTAATAAATGATTTAGCAAGAGGTGAGGAAACAGTTGCTAAGTTGAGATTAGAAAGAGATATAGCTAAAGACAGTTATTTCGTATGTTTAAATGCAATAGATAACTTAAGGCTAGAAATAGAGTGTATTAGGTCCAGGATTACTTGGGAGAGAGTAGAGTTAAAGAATAGTTAGGAGGATTAATATGAAACTGACACCTCATGAATTAGCTATGATGACAGTAAAGGAACTAGCAAAGAGAAAATACTTAAAAGAAAAAGGCAAGATAGAAGCTGATAGTTATATCATAGAGCAACAAGATAAAGCTCTTAAGAGAAAATCAAAAATAAGAGCAAAGTGTTATAGATAGTTAAGAGAATATGAGAGGGTGGGAGAATGAAAAATACATTAGGGGATTTAAATAATCACTTATTCGAGCAATTAGAAAGATTAAATGATGAAGAACTTCAAGGAGAAAGCTTGAAAGAAGAAATAGATAGAGCAAAAACTGTAGGAGATATTGCAAGTAAGATAATATCTAATGCAAATTTAGTTCTACAAGCTGAAAAATTTAAAGCAGAAACATTAGGTAGAAGTAATGCAGAAGCTCCTAAGATGTTAGAGGGTTGATAATGCAAAGAACTAAATCACATACTTGGAGTAATGAAGAAAAGCAATACTTAAAGGAAATAACACCAGGACATCATTACAAAGAGATACAGGAACTAATGAATAAGAAGTTTAATTTAAATCTTACATTAGCACAAATTAATGGAGCAATAGGAAGATATAAATTAAATACAGGATTTAACGGACAATTTAAGAAGGGATGTATTCCAGCTAACAAAGGAATTAAGGGATTAACTGGTGCAAATAAAACATCATTTAAGAAAGGTGAAATACCTAAGAATTATAGACCAGTAGGAAGTGAAAGAATTAACGTAGATGGATATATAGAAATAAAAGTAGAAGATCCAAGAAAGTGGAAATTAAAACATATAGTTATTTGGGAAAAAGAAAATGGACCATTACCAGGAGGATGTGCAATTATCTTTGGAGATGGGAATAAGCTGAACTTAAATATTGATAACTTGATTTTAGTTACAAGGAAACAGTTATTAATAATGAATAGGAATAAGTTAATACAAAAAGATATAGAGCTTACTAAGATAGGGTTAAGCATAGCAAAGGTGCATGAAAAAATTAGTGAAAGGAGAAAAACTATAAGTGACTAATAGTAAACAAAAGGGTGCTAGAGGAGAAAGAGAATTATCTTCTAAGCTAAAAGAATATGGATACGAAACAAGGAGAGGGCAACAATACTGTGGTGCTAATGGAGATGCAGATGTGGTTGGATTACCTGGTATTCATATAGAGTGCAAGAGAGTAGAAAGACTTAATATATATGATGCTATAAGCCAGGCTAAGGCAGATAAGAAAGAAGATGAATTAGGAGCAGTATTTCATAGAAAAGATAGAAGTGAGTGGCTAGTAACGATGACATTAGCTGAATGGGTAAAATTATATAAGGGGGAATTAACTAGTGAAGATTAAATTAGGAGATTATTTTATAGAAACAGATGAAAGACAATATAAAGTTAAAAAATATGTATGTAAAGATAAAGATGATAAGGACTTATATAAATCAATAGCTTATTGTACACAACTATCTGAAACGCTTAAATTCATACCTCAACAAGTAGTTAGGAGTAATGATGATATAAGTGTCATATTAAGCAAACTGAATGAAATAGAGCAAGAAATAAAGGCTATAGATAAATATATAAGAGAAAATGAAAATTATAAAGAAAGATATAAGGAACTTGATAGATTTATAAATATTAATTATGAAAGTGAAGGTGTATAGAATGGAAACAACATATCAAATAGATTTTACAGAGGACAACACAGTTGAATATATAAACATAGAGGAGGAAGAAGTTAATGAAGGATATGGAAGAGTGGAAACCTATTAAGGGTTATGAGGATAGATATGCAATTAGTAATTTAGGGAGAATAAAAGTATTAAAACCTAGATATAGAGATAAAGTTATTTTAAGAACTTTCTCAGATGGGTTTGGTTATTTACATTGTGATTTATCTAATCCTAGAAAAACTGTAAAAGTTCATAGATTAGTGGCAGAAGCATTTATACCTAATCCAGATAATAAGCCTACTGTGAATCATATAGATGGAGATAAAACGAATAACAGAGTTGATAATTTAGAATGGAATACAGTACATGAGAACAATCTTCATGCAAATATGATGGGGTTGGCTGGTGGAGTAAGACATAATAAAAGTAAATTTACAAAGGAGCAAGTTATATTTATTAGAAATGTATATAAGCCTTATGACAAGTTTTTAGGAGCTAAGCCATTAAGCAAGGTGTTTGAGGTTAATGAAGTAACTATAAAGAAAATAGCTAGCAATAGAACGTATAGATATTTAAGGAGTGATGACTTATTAACAAAGTAGTATTGATTGGAAGATTAATTGCTGATCCAGAGTTAAGTTTTTTACCTGGTGATGGGAAAGCAGTATGTAAATTCAAACTTGCAGTAAAAAGAGAATATACAAAAGATAAATCAGATTTTATTAATTGTATAAGTTGGGGCAAGCAAGGGGAAACAATAGCACAGTACTTTACTAAAGGGAAACCGATAGCAGTAACAGGAAGTATAAGGACAGGCTCATATGATGCTAAAGATGGAACTAAGAGATATACAACAGATATAGTTGTAGATAGTTTTGAATTTATAGGAAGTAATAAAAATGAAAATCAAGCTACGCAAAGTGATAGTAATCAAGATAGCTTTTATGATGATATGACACCAGAAGATACTTCTGATATGCCTTTCTGATGGAGCAGATAGAATTTAATCTTATTATATTTAAGGAAGATGATACAGAGTTACATAATAGTTTCTTATGTGGCTCTGTACACAGATACCTATTTGAATATGAGAATAATTATATTATAAAAATTAATGATGTTTATTATGGACCATTGAAAGAGAAATGTGAAAAGTTAGGAGGTTAAAAATGAAAAAGGAAAGTAAAACTAGTAAAGCAAGAAAATTTATAATGGAAAATAAAGATAAGATGGATAGGATAGATATAATTAATCATTTGCTAGTAGTAACAGATTTAAAGAGAGTATCAATAAATCATATATTTTCGGAAATAGAAAATCCACATAAGTATGTGAAAGAAAAATTAACAGGGCCAGATGCAGTTAAAGCTAAAGAGTATATAGAGAATAATATTAATAGTTTAAGTGAATTTGAAATTATTGATTATATAACACAAAAGACAAGATTAAACAATTTATCAGCTAAGGTGCTTTATGATATAGAGTTTAATAAAAGAAACTTCAAGGGAAAAGCTAGAATGAAGAGAAAAGAAGATAGAGAAGAAATATTATACAAAGGCAGGAAAAGAAACTTTTTCATGATAGATGATAGTAAATTGTGGAGGAATTCATATGAAAGCTAGTATTAATAATATTTTAGCAATAGCCTGTGATGATGTAGAAAGCTGCAATGTATGTGCAAAAAAATATAGTAAAACTCCATGTAATGTGTATAGACAATTATTTAGAAGTTCTTTAAGAGATTTTATAAAAACTAATGATTATAAAGATTTTAAAGAGAAGTTAAAAGGTGCACAAAATGGAGAAGGTTAGAGAAGAAATTAGAGTATATATAAGCAAGGGCACAGTAAAGACAGAAGGAGTACGAAAACTATCTATAAAATATGGAATATCTAAAGAAACTTTAAGTACAATGTGGCTAATAGAGAAGCAAAATATAGAAGATGAAAAATTGTTAGGGCAAAGTTTAAGAGGAAAACATAAGAGAGCACCAAAGATCCTTAGAGGTAAAAATAAAATAGATGCAGTTATCTATAAAGCTATTAATAAATATGGAGAAGAAAACCAAAAGTTAATAGCAATGGAGGAATTAGCAGAACTACAACAAGCATTATCTAAGGATAGACGAGGATTAAAACATAATGTAGAAGAAGAGATAGCAGATGTAAAGATTATGCTATGGCAACTAGAGTTAATGTATGACAATAAAAAAATAGAAGAATGGATAAATAAAAAAATAAATAGATTAGATAGAAAGTTAAGGGGATAGATTATGTGGTGGATTATATGGCTAGTATCAATTTTATTAATATGGTTATTTTTCTATGGAGCAAGTGAGGAAGATAGAGAAGAGTAATTTTGTGAATATGGAGGATGAAAAATGACTGGTAATGATTTTAGTTTTTTGGATGCTAATACAATTAAACCTGGCAATACAATAACTTTTATATGTGGTGACAAAGAAATGATTAGATTAGAAGCTAACGGAGATATTTTTGTAAAAGGAGTGTTGGCTGAAAATAATGTTGATGTAGTGGAAGGAATTAAAGACTTTTTAAGAGGGCATAAGTATTCAGTTTAAAGACAATTATATTACTATTGCGAAATAGAGGGGAGAAATTAAGTGATTAAAAAATTGACCTGGAATTTAAATATAAGTGGAAGTAAAGAAAGAATATTTATTCCAAAAGGAGAAGAAATTGAATTGGTTGTTTCAGACAATAAGGAATGCAGAGTTATAAATTATAAAGGCAAGACATTTGAATTTGATTATAATATATTGCCTTTAATTCATTTTGAGTAATGCTTCATTCAGAAATATTAGTGACTTTTATGTAAATATTACGCAATAATTTAGGAGGGATAAGATGATAATAGAGGATTATAAAAAAGCCGATAGTTTAATTTTAGAAATGCAGAGAATAGAGGAAACTATAGACCATCTTTATATACAGAAGGTTAGAGAGAACACAGAGGAAAGCAAGGCAAGTTGGAATATAGAGATAAATGGGTTTTCTACTACTTTTACAGATAAGACATTTAATATAGTTGTAGATGCTTTAAGGGTAGCACACAAAAAAGCTGAGGAAGATTTTAATAATTTATAAATAGGCGATTCGCAATTCAAATAAAGGAGGAATTAAATGAAGAATACAGTAAAGAGAATAAAGAAATATAAAGAATTAAAAGCAGATATAGTTGATATAGATATAAAGATACAAGAACTAGAAGAAGATATGTTAGGAGTATCAGCACAACCAACTGGAGAAAGAACAGGAAAGACATATAAGATAACTTCTAGTGTAGAGATTCAAGCTGAGCAATATAGTAAAGAAAAAGACAAGCTATTAAGAATAAGAGCAGCTAAGGAAAGAGAGATAGCAAGAATAGATAATGCATTAACTATTCTTAAAGAAGAAGAAAAGGATATAGTACAAACTGCATTAATAGAGCAAAAAAAATACGCATTATTAGAAGTGAAGTATGATAGGACATACAGTAGAATAAAACAAATAGAATGTGAAGCAGTAAAGAAGATGGAAAAGTATCTAGCTTAGAGAGAATATAGATAATATTAAATAAAGTTATAGGAAAATTAGAGAATTACTGTAAGTATTCTAAAATTCATATATGTATAATAGTATTATGAAATTCTCTCATTAGTTCTCAATACCATATAAAGAAAAGCACTTAGCATAAATGTTAGGTGCTTTTTATTATGCATAGAAAGAAGGTGATAACATGAGTAAGATAAAGAAAAGACAATATGTATTCTTAAGTAACTGGATAGGACAAGATCTAAAATGTGCTTGTTTATTCCATAATCCTTTATGCAAAGATAATAAGAAGTGTGAAGAGATAGAACTTACTCTAGCACCTTACGAAGATTTAGAAAGCTGCATGAAGGAAAGAAGATATCAAAGAGTAAATGGAGCCTTAAGACAAAAGTAACTATTGAATAAACTTTATATACAATATACAATATTTATATAAGGAGTTGAGAGATATGAAGAAAGCAAGTTTTATAATAGGTCTTATAGGTGGAATATTAGGTATAATAAGTTGCGGTATATTATTATTTTCTGGATTAAATATGTTAGTTACTAATCCACAAACAAATACAGTAATAGCAGTATCTATAGCTGGGTTACTATTAAGTATATTAGCTTTAGTAGGAGCATGTATAAGTGGAAAGAAAGCATTAACAGGAATATTTATTCTATTAGGAGCAATAGCAAATATACCAAGTACATTATTTAGTATAAGTGCAGATAATCCAATAACTTTTATAATGTGCGGAATAACTGCAATACTATTATTAATATCAGGCATAATGAGATTATGTGAAAAGAAGTAAGGAACTCTAGAGATAGGGTTCTTTTTTATTTGATAAGGAGATGATAGTCAGTGAAAGATATATTTAAAAATATAAATAAAGAATTCATAGAATCACCAACTATTGTATTTGAACCAATAGGATTAAAACCTAAAGAAATATGGTTATTAGAAAGAATGAATGATATTAATTGTGCTATATTGAGATATAAACAAGTTAATATAGAAGTTCCTAAAGAGTGGATACTTGAATTGAAAGATATAGCAAGTGAACTTGTAGTGGATGTTCCTATAGATAAGGATAAATAATGTTAAAGAAGATATGTAGATGTGGTAAGGTAATACCTTATAACTTAAAGGTATGTGATGAATGCAAACCAAAGGTAGAGTTAGAAAGAAAACAGAATATTAAATACTATAAGAATACAACTTATGAAAGAGATAGTAAATACAATAAATTCTATAAGAGTAAGGAATGGAATAGAGTAAGACAATTAGCAATAGTAAAAGACCATGCACTATGTAAAGATTGTTTAGATAAGAACATAATAACTCCATATAACACAGTACACCACATAGTACCAATTAAAGTGGACTGGAGTAAGAGATTAGATATAGATAACCTCATTTGTTTATGTGAAAGTTGTCACCAAAGGAGACATAATAACATGAAGGGGTAGGGGGTATCAAGAAAGTATTGAACATTCAGTTGGAGAGTGCGTGTGGAGATTCAGTTATTTAAAATTCCCTAAATGAAAAAAAGGAGGTGAGGAAGTGGCAAGGCCTAGTAAAAGTGTTAAAGTAATGAGTAAAAACTTAACCAAAGAAGAAAAAGAGTTGAGACTCGAAACAGAAGAAAAGCTAAAAGGTGGAGCAGATAACATTTCCCCACCAACACATTTAAATGCTAGTCAAAAGAAGATATTTAATTATATTATAGAGCAATTAAAAGAAAGTGGAATATTAGGGAATTTAGATGCTTATATACTATCTCAAGCAGCAATATCAATAGATAGGATTCAAAAAATAGAGAAGATGATAAATAAAGATATAAATAGAATATATGATAAAGATTTATTGAAAGCTAAATCTGAATATACTAAAGATTTCTTTAGGTGTTGTAATGAATTATCTCTAAGTCCACAGAGTAGAGCGAAGTTAGGAAATATAAATTTACAGGCTAAAGAAAGAGATGAAGATGTGCTTTTGAAAGTATTGGCTGGTGGTAGTAAATGATATTGCTAGATCGTGCTATTAAATATGCAACAGATGTAGTAGAAGGTAGAGAAGTTACCACTTGGGAAGTTAAAAAGCAATGTGCAATATTTGTACAAGATTATTATACAAGACAAAATAATGATGATTTTGAATTTTATTTAGATGAAAATGAACTTTGGAAAATAAACAATTTACTAAAGTTAATGAACTTTGCAACTGGATATTTAGCAGAACAAGAAGTGTTGGAACATTTAGATCCGTTCCAATGCTTTTTTATTGCTAATATATTTGGTTGGAGATATAAAAATAATAAAGCTAAATTTAGATATAATGATGTAACTTTATTTATAGCTAGAAAAAATGGTAAAACTGCTTTAATAGGATTAGTATTTATATTATTACTATTAACAGAGCAACAGTATTCGGAATTTTATTCAATATGTTTAACTAAAGAATTGGCAGCAGAAATTAAAAAGATAATGGAGCAAATTATTAATGCAAGTCCATTAATAAAGAAACATTTTGATATATCTAGAACTAAAACAGGTAGAATTACTTGTAAATTGACAAATAGTTACTTTGAACCTAGAGTGGCTGAAGCTGGTAAAAACAACTCTGTAAGACCATCAGCGTTTGTAAGTGATGAACATGGTAATTTTAGTGAGAGTAGCAACTTTAATGCTATGAAATCAGGACAAAAAAATGTAATTAATCCATTAGTATTTAGAACTACAACAGCTTATGCTATCAATAATTCCATTATGGAAGAGGATTTAGATTACATTAGAAAAGTATATACTGGTGTAGTTGATAATGAGAGAATGTTTGCACTTGTTTATTATGCAGATAAAAAAAATATATGGAATGATATAGGCTTATATCAAGCCAATCCTTTAAGAATAGAGGAAAATTATAAAATAATGCGTGAAGATAGAGGCAAAGCATTAGTTCAAGATAATTTAAAAGAAGAATTTATCACTAAGACTTGTAATGTATTTATGCAGGAAAATAGTGAAGAAAAATATATTAAATTTGAAGCATGGAAAAAGGGGAACATTGACAATGTAGATTTTACAGGGAAAGAAGTTATAGTTGGGGTGGATTTATCACTAACTACTGACTTAACTGCAATATCTATAATGTATAAGGAAAATGATAAGTATTATCTAACCTCGCATGGATTTTTACCAGAAGATACACTTCCAGAGAGAAGAGAAAAGATAGATTATAGAAGTTTTCAAGAAAAAGGATATTGCACTATTACTCCAGGAGCGATTGTTAATTATACAATAGTTGAAGAGCATATAAGAAACATAGAAACTAAGTATAATTGTAATATCAAATGCATTGTATCAGATCCTTTCAATGCTATGCAGATGATGGAAAGTCTAGCAAAAGATTATGAAGTTATACTTTTAAAGCAAACATATAGCAATTTATCACCAGCTATAAAGCAATTTAGAGATGATGTTTATCTAGAAAAGATATTTTATGAAAACAATAAGCTTTTAGATTGGTGTATGAGTAATACTACAACTGTAAAAGGAAGAACTACAGATGATATATTACTGGCTAAAGAAAACAAAAATAAAACAAGGATAGATTTAGTTGTAGCAAGTATTTTTTGCTATACACAACTTTATTTAGAAGGTAACTCTTTAAATATAAATGAAGTTACAGAAGATTACTTGAAGATGATGGGATGGTAAAGGAGGTGATAAATTGAATGTATTTAGTAGAATTGCAAAAGGAATAAAAAATGCTATTATTCCAGCAAAATCAGTAGATATGCAAAGTCAAGAATTATTAGAATGGTTAGGAATTACAGGAACTTCAAAAAAGATAGAAAGTGAAGTAACTTACTTTACTTGTTTAAAAATGCTTTCAGAAACTCTAGCAAAAATGCCTTTGAAATTTTACCAAGAAACAGAAAAAGGAATAGAAAAAGCAGAGCCAAATGAAGCTTATAACCTTTTAAAGATTAGACCTAATCCGATAATGACACCTTCTATATTTTGGGCAACTATAGAACAAAATAGAAATCATTATGGAAATGCTTATGTTTGGATAAGAAGAAAATATAAAAAGAATAAGTATGGTGGAGAAATAAAAATTCAAGACTTTTGGATTATGCCTAGCCAAGATGTAACTGTGCTAATTGATAACGAGGGGATATTTCAAGGTAAAGGCAGAATGTGGTACAAGTATAACGATAAGTATTCTAATGAGGATTATGTTTTTTCGAGTGAAGATGTAATGCATTTTAAAACTTCCCATAGTTTTGATGGAATACTTGGAGCACCTGTTAAAGATATTTTAAAAAGTACAGTAGAGGGTGGTCTTGAAAGTCAAGAATTTATGAATACTTTATACAAAACTGGTCTTACTGCAAAGGCTGTTCTTGAATATACTGGAGATTTAGACCAAATTGCAAAAGAAAGACTTATAAAAGGCTTTGAAGAATTTGCAAATGGTTCTAAAAATGCAGGAAAGATAATTCCAGTACCACTTGGAATGAAATTGGTACCTTTAGATCTAAAGCTTACAGATAGTCAGTTCTTTGAACTTAAAAAGTTTAATGCACTTCAAATTGCAGGAGCATTTGGAGTAAAACCTAATCAAATTAATGATTACGAAAAAAGTTCTTACTCTAATTCAGAAATGCAACAATTAAGCTTTTATATAGATACTGAATTATTTATATTAAAACAGTATGAAGAAGAATTAAATTATAAGGTTCTGGATAAACAAGAAATAGTAGATAATAAATTTTATAAGTTTAATGAAAAAGTGATACTTAGAACAGATAGTAAGTCTCAAATGGAAAGTTTATCTAAGGCTATAAATAATGGCATATAT
>JAFAEB010000373.1 GCA_023424235.1 Bacillota bacterium | reverse complement strand
GCAGTACACATGGTAGGAGGTGTTGCATCATTAATTGGTGCAAAAATTCTTGGACCACGTATTGGTAAGTATGATAAGAATGGAAAGTCAAAAGCAATACCAGGTCATAGCATTACACTTGGTGCTTTAGGTGTATTTATACTATGGTTCTGCTGGTTTGGATTCAATGGAGGTTCTACTGTATCAGCCTCAGGAGATGATACTTTATTTGCAATGGGTTCCATATTTGTAACAACTAATATGGCAGCAGCAGTTTCAACCATCGTTGTTATGTGTATAACTTGGATTCGTTATAAAAAACCAGATGTATCTATGACATTAAATGGTTCTTTAGCAGGTCTTGTTGCTATTACTGCAGGTTGTGATGTAGTTTCTCCATTAGGTGCTTTGTTTATTGGAACTATAGCTGGTTTCGTAGTTGTATTTGGTATAGAGTTTATTGATAAAGTATTAAAAATTGATGACCCAGTTGGTGCAATTGGTGTTCATGGATTATGCGGTGCAGTTGGTACTCTATTAGTTGGCCTTTTTGATACTGAGAATGGTTTATTCTATGGTGGTGGTACAACTTTACTTATCACTCAATTTATTGGAGTTGTATCAGTTATAGCATGGGTAACTGTTACTATTACAATTACATTCCAAGTAATTAAACACACGATTGGCCTTCGTGTTTCAAGAGAAGAAGAAATTGAAGGGCTTGATACAAAAGAACACGGATTAGTTAATGCTTATGCAGATTTTATGCCGATGGTAGAAGAGATTCCTGATTATAGCAATACAATATTTCAAGTAACATCAAAAGAGGAAGCAGAGCGACTAATAGGATTTAAAGAAATAAATGATGATAGGATAATAAGTAATGTGAAAGAAGCAAAAGAACATACCATTTCAAAAATTGTTATCATTGCAAAACAGAGCAAATTTGAAGCTTTAAAGGAAAGAATGAATGCAATTGGAGTTACTGGTATGACTGTTACCAATGTACTTGGATGTGGAATTCAAAAAGGTGCCTCAGATTATTATAGAGGAGTTCCTTTAGAAATTAATCTTTTACCGAAAGTAAAAGTAGAAATCGTTGTAAGTAAAGTACCTGTAGAATTAGTTATAAATGAAGCAAAAAAAGCTTTATACACAGGAAATATTGGTGATGGTAAAATATTTGTTTATGATGTACAAAATGTTGTAAAAGTTCGTACTGGGGAGTCGGGCTACGAAGCATTACAGGATGAAGAATAAGTGAATATTACTACTTCGAAATTAAATTATGATATAAGGATATAGATAGATTACAAAGTAACATTGATGCAAAAAAAATAGTAATATTTGGAATTGTTTATATTTGTTAACATTGTAGTAGCGGGAATAAAGAAGGAATGATATAATGTAAGCACAATACCTTAAGGAAAGGGCGATGCTTATGAATATATTACAAAAATTTCAACATAGGTTTCAGGGGTTATCAAAGGCGTTTATAAGATTTCCATTAACCGGAATTTCTTTCTTTATTTCCACGATTATTACAATATTAATGATATCTAGTAACAGTGATGATTATAGTAAGTTGGTTATGACTCTTATTGTAAGTGGTTTTTTATTTTTAATAAGTGATATAACTTATGAACGGTTTTTTGATAAAGCTACTACACGTATTTTACTATACGGTATATCAGTTGTTTTAGCTGTATTATATTATTTTACTTTAAGGGAGAATTTTAATTCTTCTGTGGAGGTTTTTATACGAACAGGTATTATTATGTTTGCACTTTTTATTGCTTTTATTTTAATACCATCGATAAAAAGTGATGTAACCTTTAATGAAAGTTTTATAATTACATTTAAAGCATTTTTTATCTCATTTTTCTATTCTCTTATATTATATTTAGGTATGAGTATCATTATATTAACCATAGATAACTTGTTATTTGATATTTCAAGTAAGTTATTTGCATATTTAGCTAGTATAATATTTATGTTTTTTGCACCAATGTACTTGTTATCCATCATACCAGTTTATATAAGAAAAATAGATGAGTTAAGTGAAGTAAAAGGTGAGAAGCTTAAAGAGATATTTCGTTTGTCTATGATTGACAAATACTTAGAGATTTTAATTTCTTATATTATCATACCTTTAACATCAATATTTACTGTTATTTTACTTCTATATATCATTAAAAATATTGGTGGAAGCTTCTTCACTAATAGTTTACTAGAACCAATGATAGTTAGTTATTCAATTACTGTAATCATAGTTTATTTATTAAGTAGTACCTTAAGTAATCGATTTGCTTTTTTATATCGATTGATATTTCCTAAAATTCTAATTCCAATTGTCTTATTACAAATCATTTCATCTATCATGAGTATAGGGGATATGGGTATTACTCATGGAAGATATTTTGTAATATTATATGGTTTATTTTCAATAATTACAGGAGTTATATTTAGTGTGTTACCAGTCAGAAAGAACGGATATGTAGCAGCATTACTAATTTTATTTTCTATTATAAGTATACTTCCACCTGTTGATGCATTTCATGTAAGTATTAATAGTCAGGTACGTGTATTAGAAGAGACTTTAACTAAAAATGACATGTTAAAAAATAATGAAATTGTTAGGAAGGATACTCTAGAACAGGAAGACAAAAAAAAGATTGCTAATGCAACCAGATATTTATATGAAAGGGATGCCTTAAATAAAGTAAAGTTCTTACCGACAATTGAAGGTTACCCAGATATTAATAAAGTTTATGGTTTTGATGAGTATGAGTATAATGATGAATATCAATATGTAAACATTGTATTAAAATCTAATTCTAGTATAAATGTAACTGAATATGATGTTTTTTTAGATACCTACCTAAATTTATTTGATAAAAATGAAAATAGTAGTTTCATAAGTGAATTTAATCATAATGGTGCTTCCTATAAGGTGAGCAAAGTAAGTGATGGTATAAAAAGTGATCTTGTCTTACTAGATCCTAATAATCTAGAGCTGATTCGTATGAGTGAAGACGAAATAATAAATCATTTTGAGAATTATAGCTCAGAATACAATGAACTTACTAGTGATGAGGCAACGATTACAAAAGAAAATGATAAAGTAAAACTTTCTATCGTCGTTAAGAATTTATTTTATAGTAGTACTGAAAATGAAAAACAATTTAAAGAAATGAATTGCTATATAATAATTGAATTAAAATAATGGAACCTTTTTTATTACCTCTTCGTCTAATGTTTGTAACAAGGAATTAGAAGAATATATTTTAGATTTATTTTCATGGATCCAAAAATGAATTTAAAATCAATTTGTATATGTGAAGGAAGAGGTAATAATTATGATGAATATAAAATTTTTAAAAGTGGCAATGCTTGGGATGTGTCTATCCTTTATTCCATTAAATGTAGCAATGGCAAGTCCAGCAAATAACTTCGTATTACAAGTAGTAGATGAACAATCTTTAATTAAACAAGGAGAGGTTGATAAATTCTTATTTGAAGATCATAAGGAAGAAATTGCACAGAAAGGAATCACGATTACTCATACAGTTCCGCTAAAAGGCTATGTTGAGATTGGGATTACCCCTTATTCAGAGGATAATGCTAATTATCTACTTGAATTATTAGGTACAGAAATGATACAAATCGTTGATGCTGATGCGGCAGTTTTATATGATGGTGATGACACTATGATGTCGATTACTGCCATTACTGAGGAAGATATTCCAGTTGAAGATGATATGATGTCAATTACTGTAGTAGATGAAGATGCTCCAGACGTAAGTGACCAAGAAGATATGGTTGCAATCACTTCTGAAAATAAAACAACAGAAGCTGATGATACATTACTTGTTGATGAAGGTTCTGAAAAGAAAGAGTTAACTCTTGAAGAACTCGCTGCTACCTCTGGATTAGCAGAAGAAGGAGCAGAGAGTAAAGAATCAAATACCCCTATCGTAATAGCAGGTATAGCAGGTGTTGCAATTATACTAGCAGGTGTTGTAGTGTTCCATAGTAAGAAAAATAAATAGTGAATATAAAAAAGACCTAAGCGTTTTAAGCTTAGGTCTTTCTATCTAAGTTAGCTTTTAGGCTTTTCTTAGTGTCTTAATTTACAAGATAATGTTGTTGTGTTGTTTGTTGATTGGTATCAATAACGTTAATTTCTATGAACTTATTTTTGATTTGATTTATCAATATAGTTTATAGGAAATTAATACATATAACTTTTATTAGGTTTTCTATTAAATCTTCTGTCAAAACTTTGCCAGTCCAACTTAACCATCTCCTAACTTAAGTCATTATCTTGTTGTAGGTAAGACAAATCTACATTCATATTCAGTTATAAAACATTAATTTTACTAAAAGTAAACTTAATGAGTAGATACAAGGTATCCATTCATTATTATAAACAAAAAAGATCTTTATATTCATGTTTATGAGATGTTTTATAATTTTTCATTAAAATCTTTTATCATTAGAATAAGAATGCAATGTTTAGGTGCAGGTTTATATTATGTATCATAATTACTGATAGTAATTTATTTTATATACCCACCCTTTAAGGATTTTACGTCGTTTATTATTATAACTGCATTTTCATGATTATTCTGGATTAACTCAGTCGCTTTAGGAATACGCTTGCGTAGCAAATGTAAAACCATCAAATCCCTATCTCCATCTTTTCCATGACCATTTAATAATGTAACTGCAAAATTATTGTCTCTTAAAATCTCGATTAATCTTTGGCTATCTTCATTATCAGGAACAATAACCTGGATTGAGCATAAACCAAAAGCTAATTTACCTTCTAGCCAAGAACCTAAAAAGGTACCAATTGCAAAAGCAAAAGCAAATACAATAACCTTATAAATATCATTTTGAAATCCTGTAAGTACAGTACCAGTAACAAATAGCCAGATTAATATTTCAAAAAAAGCTAATACACTACCAATTTTTCTTTCACCTCGGTTAATTAAAACATTACGTACCGTTGATATAGTTACTTCTAAAATCTTCCCAAAGAATATAACAAAATAAATAGCGATACCAATGTTATCTAAAAAATTCATATCATTTTCCTTCTCTCTTTTAATTTATTGACGATTGTAATTGAAATTACATACTTTTATTTATAATACACTTTATCTTAGAAAAAAATATTAGTCAATTAATAAAGTATTAAATTTTACAAGGTTTATGTATTAAGCTAAACTTTATGAAAGCGAATCATATATTACTTAAATTAAAAGAAAGAAAGACATAGAATTCTTATGTCTTTCTTTCGTAGAGGAAATAATTTTATACCATTATGATTTATTTTAGATATAATCAGGTTTTACTTGGAAGGATTTACAATCAGTATCTTCCACTTTACTAGAAAAGGAATCATTCTTTCCTACCTTAATTTTATCTAGTGTACAATAATCAGCATTTTGTGCATGAAAGCGACATTCTGATACAACGCATTGGATACTTGGATTTTTTTCCATAATTTTATACCTCCTTTTTATTTTACAAAGTTATCATGCGCGATTTCCTACTTATTTATTCTTTTGATATTATCAAAAGAATATGAAAAAGATCATAAAATATGTAATACAAGTAAACTTTTCTAAATATAATGATAGTGGTAAAAGTTGGCAATATGTTAAAAGTGACGAAAATTTACACAATGGATAATAATGGTTGTACAAAATTAACAAAGATGGTAAAATATCTATGTAACAAAATAACTTATAGGAGCTGAATATTATGGATTTTGACGTTATGTTTTTTCAGATTGTATCTGTAATTATTTCTTTGCTTGCATTTGTAGCAGCTTATTATCTGTTCAAATGGGTAGAGAAGCAACCTTCCTCTAATGCTAGAATTGCAGAGGTTGGATTATTAATTCGTAATGGTGCTAAAACATTTTTAGCCAAAGAGTTTAAAACATTAACTTATTTTTGTTCTGTAATAGCTATTGTTATTTTTATTTTCTTACCGTCCCCGATATGGAATGGTAACATTTTTCCTAATTTATTAATGGCAATCGCCTATTTATTTGGTACTGTATTTTCTGGTATTGCAGGTAAAATAGGTATATCTATTGCAACCATAGCTAATATAAAAGCTGCAGAAGCTTCAACAAAAGGAATTAAGCCTTCCTTTATGTCAGGTTTTCGTGGTGGTGCGGTTATGGGAATGGCAGTAGTAGGTTCTAGTTTATTAGGAGTTACAGTAGTACTTCTATTAACGGATAATACAACAGCCCTGTTAGGATTTAGTTTTGGTGCAAGTTCAATGGCTTTATTTGCAAAAGCTGGTGGTGGTATTTTTACTAAGACTGCAGATATTAGCGCAGATTTAGTTGGTAAAGTTGAACTTGGTATTCCAGAAGATGACCCTAGAAATCCTGCAGTTATTGCTGATAATGTTTGTGATAATGTAGGGGATGTAGCAGGTATGGGTGCAGATTTATTTGACTCTAATGTTGCTTCCATGTCCGCGGCTTTAGTTATGGCTAGTGCCCTAGATAAAGCAAGTGGTAATAACAATAATATTGGTATGGTATTTTGTTATGCAGCTATCGGTTTATTTTCTTCAATCATAGGTGTTTTAACAGCTAAGATGGACGAGAACGGAAGTCCAACAAGAGCTCTAAATAGTAATACATATGTAACAACAATTATATTTGGTTTATTAACTGCTCTAGCAACCTATGTTTTTGGCTTTGAATGGAGAATTTGGTTTGCAAGTGCAATAGGCTTAGTGGTTGGTGTAGTGATTGGAATCGCAAGCGATTACTTTACAGGTGATACCAACAAACCTGTTAGAGAAGTTGCAAAAGCAGCGGGTTCTGGGCCAGCATTTACCATACTTTCAGGTGTATCCTATGGTTTATTAAGCACACTACCATCCATGATCGGAATCGGTCTATCTGCATTGCTAGCATTTAAAATATGTGAGCCATTAGGAAGTGGTTATGCAATGTTTGGTATCGCTATGGCAGCCGTAGGTATGTTATCTATTGTAGGTATGATTATATCCAATGATGCCTATGGTCCAATTGTTGATAATGCCAGAGGATTGGTTGAGATGGGGAATTTAGGGGAGAAAGCATTAGAAATCACAGACTCTCTAGACAGTGCAGGTAACACGGTAAAAGCTGTAACCAAAGGATTTTCAATCGGTGCTGCAGGTTTAACCGTTATTGCATTATTAGGAGCATTTATAAGTGAAGTTAATGTTGCAAGTGCTGAACTTGGCAAAGAATTAATAACAGGTTTTGATGTACTTAACCCAACTGTATTCTTTGGACTATTAGTAGGTGCAGCGATTCCACCAGTATTCTCTGCTATGTTAATGCTTGGAGTTGATCGTAATGCTAGAAGAATGGTAGAAGAGATTCATAGACAATTTAGAGAAATCAAAGGCTTAAAAGAAGGTAAGGAAGGCGTTGTTCCTGAATACGATAAATGTATTGAGATAGCAACAACAGGAGCGATAAAAGAGTTAATACCAGCTGGATTAATGACAATACTTGCGACTCTAGCGGTAGGTTTTATAGGTGGTGTAAATGCGATTGGTGGATTTATTACAGGTAATATTGTAAGTGGACTAATTTTTGCTTTATTTATGTCTAACTCAGGTGGTCTTTGGGATAATACCAAGAAGTACATTGAGGCAGGTCATAATGGTGGTAAAAACTCAGAGTCACATAAATCTGCAGTCGTAGGAGATACGGTTGGTGATCCATTTAAAGATACCGCAGGGCCATCCATTAATACTCAAATAACAGTAGTATCCCTAGTAGCCTCTTTAACTGCGACCATATTCTTAACATTTTCATTATTTGGTTGATTTTAAGAGCGTGTGTTATTATCCTAAAGAGACACGTTCCCAATCGGATGTCGCTCATAGCGGCACTAAATCCGTGACAGATAAATCTGCCACGACCTAAGTGCCAATGGTGACATATGGTCTCTTTATGGATTAATAAACACACGCTTTCTTTTGACTATTAAGAAAATACATATATTAAGTACTTAAAAAGCCGTATGAATTATCATACGGCTTTTGTTAAACTCAGTTATAAACTATTTATTTACTTAATAGATAAATAAATTAATGAATTAATTGATTAATTCGTTTTGTTTTTATATTTCGATTAGATAAGGTAGTATTAACTAACTAAGTCTTCCCTACTACCTATATATAATTTAATTTTTTCTATACGTTTCTTTTTAACACTTTCAATTTTAAATACCATATTATCAATTTCAATGGTACGATCATCACCTTCACTTGGTATCTCGCCCATGGTATCAATTAGTAAACCAGATATTGTATCGTAATTCTCTGAAGAAATGTCTAAATCTAGACTATCATTTAACTCATCTATGGTTAATAACCCATCAATTATATAGGTTGAATTATCAATTTTTTTGATTTTTGGAATGGTATTGTCGTATTCATCATCAATATCACCCATAACTTCTTCTACTAAATCTTCCATTGTTACAATTCCTGAAAATCCACCATATTCATCGATTAGAATCGCAATATGATTTTTGGAATGTTGAAGTTCTTTAAATAATTCATAGATATTTTTACTGTCTGGTACTAAATATGGTTTAATGAGTATGGAACGTATATCAACATTTTCATTTCCTTTTCGAATGACTTCTCGAATAAAATCTTTGTAATATAATACACCTATTATATTGTCGATATCGTCTTCATAAACGGGAATCCTAGAATACTTCGTCTCAAGTAACTGGTCTAAATACTCTGACATAGGTTGCAGAATATTAATTGCATAGATGTTAACTTTGGGAGTCATGATTTCTTTGGCGATTTTATCATCAAATTCTATGATGGAATCAATCATTTCTCTTTCATTTTCGTTAAAGACACCTTGAACTTGTCCTTCTTCGATTAAGGATTTAATTTCTTCTCTTGATAACATATCTTCGGATACATTCATCTTACTTCCAAATAATCGCATAACCATATTAGTTGAGAATGATAATAACTTAATAAATGGTGATGCTGCTTTCGAAATTGCTAGTATTGGTTTTACTGCAAACATACTAATCGCTTCTGTTTTTTGTAAGGCGATACGTTTTGGTACTAATTCACCAAATACTAATGTAAAATAGGATAGTATCATAGTTACTGCTATAAGTGAGATTTGGCCACTATAAGGTATGTTAAACTTTTGTAACCAAAGTGCTAAGGGTTCTGATAAACCTGTAGCAGCAGCTGCACTTGAGAAAAATCCTGCAAGAGTGATTGCGACTTGAATTGTTGATAAAAATTTGGTTGGTTCCTCTAATAACTTTAATACTAAAATAGCCTTCTTGTTACCACTATCAGCAATACGCTTCATTCTATTCTTATTAACAGATACGGTTGCCATCTCGGCACATGAGAAAAAGGCATTAATTAAAGTTAAAAGTAAAAGTATACCTAATTGAATTAAGATACTATTCCCGTCAGGTTCAGGGTCTGAATCCATTGTTTTATTCCTCCTAAAATTTTAATATTGATATGATAACACAATGTAGTAAAAAATGCAAGTTTTGCGAATACTTTATAGTTATTTAGGGAATTCTTTATAGATATTTTATATTTTTTTATTTTAATATCATGAATTACCATGTTACTTTAGATGAAATAAATGATGTGAAAAGTATGCATATAAAGGGAGAAGATAATTCCATATTAAACATTTTAATAGTAGTATATATATATTTGACCTTGCTTATACTATAGTATACTTAAGTTAATGTTAAAATTAATTTAAGTCGGTAACTATTGTTATGGATCTTAAGGAGATATTAATATGCCAAAAGATAGTCAACCAGATAATAAAAAAGCTAGAATGGAAAAAGCCAATGGCCAAACGCCTATTACAAGAGAAAATCAAAATCACAATAAAAATGCAAAAAGGCAATCTATTAAGCATAATGATGTGTAAGGTAGGAGGGTATTATGGCTAAAGCAGGTATGAGACGACCAGACCCAAAAGAATCTCATGGAACTTATGAACATCCTGGTATTCATGTTGAGAAGAATATTGTAAAACCAGTTCCAGAAATTCAAGGGAAGGCAAAACATGGACATGAAAAAGCAAATCCAATAAAATATGATGGTAAATGGTAATAGGAAAAGGGCAGAGTATAAAGTTCTCTGTCCTTTTTTGTTACATTATGTTATGTAAAGTAATAAAAAGATTTTATAGAAATACTTGCATTTTTTATATCCGAGTATTATAATAGGAATTAAATTAGTAGGATATAAAAAATTTAAATATTTTACTCATTTAAACTTAGTTTAAATTATAAATGTTTCACTAAAATATAGAAAGAATAAAAGAATGAGGTATAGGAAATGGCAAATAAATTATTAGAAATTGAAAATTTACAAGTTAACATTGAAGAAAAAACTATATTAAACAACCTAAACCTTACCATAAGTCAAGGAGAAGTTCATGTTATCATGGGACCTAATGGAGCTGGTAAATCTACTTTAGGCTATGCAATCATGGGACATCCAGCTTATGAAGTAGGCAGTGGTACCATAAGTTTTGAAGGTGAGGATATAACAGAAGAAAAGACGGATGTAAGAGCAAGAAAAGGTATCTTTTTATCCTTCCAAAATCCAGAAGAATTATCTGGTATTACCTTAGAAAATTTTATGAGAGCTGCTAAAACAGCTGTAAAGGAAGAAGCAGTTAGCTTTTTATCTAACAGAAAAGAACTTACTAAAAAAATGGAATCTCTTAATATGGATAAAGAATACGCAACTAGATATTTAAATGTTGGTTTTTCAGGTGGTGAAAAGAAAAAATCAGAGATTCTACAAATGCTTATGTTAGAACCAAAGCTTGCAATTTTAGATGAAACTGATTCAGGTCTTGACGTTGATGCAGTTAAGGTTGTATCGAAAGGTGTAGAAGAATTTAAATCAAAAGATAATTCACTACTTGTAATCACCCACAATACTAAAATTTTAGAATACCTACCAGTAGACTATGTTCATATACTATTGGATGGAAGAATTGTAAAATCAGGAGATAGAAGTTTAATTGATTATGTAAATACTTATGGATTTAAGGAATTTGCTACTTCAAACTTGTAAAGGAGGTAGAATAAATGGAAGATTTGAAAAATAAAATAACAGATTCAGGTAACGAAGTTGTTTATACTAAAAATAAAACCTATGTAGAAGATTTAGATCGTAGTATCTACGATGTGAAAGATAAAGTTGATGCTTCTTTTGCTTCTGATAAGGGGTTAAATGAAGAAATTATTGATACCATTTCTACAGCGAAAAATGACCCTGATTGGATGAGGGAGTTTAGAAAGAAATCTCTTAAAATATACGAAAATAAGGCTATGCCAGTATGGGGACCTAATTTAGATGATCTTAATATTAATGATATTATTACTTATATAAGACCAAATACGAATATGAAGGAAGCTTGGGATGAAGTTCCTGAAGATATTAAAAAGACTTTTGATCGACTTGGAATACCAAAGGCAGAACGCTCCTCTTTAGCAGGGGTTGGTGCACAATATGATTCAGAAGTAGTTTATCATAAAGTAAAAGAAGAAATTAGTCGTCAAGGTGTTATCTATACGGATATGGAAAGTGCATTATATGAACATGAAGACTTGGTAAAAGAACACTTTATGAAATTAGTACCTCCTAATGATCATAAGTTTGCAGCTCTTCACGGAGCAGTTTGGTCAGGTGGTTCTTTCGTATATGTTCCAAAAGGTGTTAAAGTAAGCATTCCATTACAATCTTACTTTAGACTTAATGCACCAGGTGCAGGCCAATTTGAGCATACCCTTATTATTGTGGATGAAGGTGCAGATTTACACTTTATTGAAGGCTGTTCTGCCCCAAAGTATAATGTTACCAATCTTCATGCTGGATGTGTTGAGCTATATGTAAGAAAAAATGCTAGATTACGTTATTCAACCATAGAGAACTGGTCAAAGAATATGTACAATTTAAATACAAAGAGATCCGTAGTCGAAGAAGGAGGAACCATTGAATGGGTTTCTGGTTCATTTTGATCACAAGTATCTTATCTTTATCCTATGAGTATATTAAAAGGTGCTAACTCTAAGATGGAATTTACAGGAATTACGTTTGCAGGAGCAGGTCAACATCTGGATACAGGAATGAAAGTAGTACATGGTGCACCTAATACATCTTCACATGTTAGTTCCAAATCTATATCAAAAGGTGGCGGAATTAGTACCTTTCGAAGTAGTGTTAAAATAGCTGAAAATGCCTCAAATAGTAAAAACTCTGTTTCTTGTGAATCATTAATGTTAGATTCCATTTCTCGCTCCGATACGGTACCTGTTATGGATATACGCAATGACCAAGTAGATATAGGACATGAAGCTAAAATTGGTAGCATTAGCGATGATACTATATTTTATTTGATGTCTAGAGGAATAAGTGAATTAGATGCAAAAGCTATGATAGTAAGTGGCTTTGCTGAACCAATTGCAAAAGAACTTCCACTAGAGTATGCTCTTGAGATGAATCAACTCATTAAGTTAGAGATGGAAGGTAGCATTGGTTAAAATAAAAGTGAATAACACTAGATTGGAGCAAATATATGAATTTAGAATTAAATAAAGTAAATGTGCTTCCAGTTAAAACATGGAGTTGGCTTAGAGTAAATCATCTTACATTGTCTGAAACCATACCTGATATTGTGCCATATGAAAAGAATGTTATTAACTGGAACCAAAATGATGAAAATAAACTATTGATTCAACAATCGAATGATGAATTTGACTCTTTATTTCAACTAGAAACTGGAATGGGAGAGGAAGCAGTAGATTTTATAAAACAAAATAAAAATAAAGATATATTAATATGTGTTCCTAAGGGAGAAAAAATAGAGAAACCTATTTTTATAAATTATGAACTAAAGGAAGAGGAATCCATCGTTGATTTAAATCGTATTATTGCAGAAGAGGATAGTCAAATAACGATTGTATTATCCTATAAAAATGAAAATAATAAGAAAGCTTTTCATGGTGGATTAACTTTCCTAGAAGCTAAGAAGAATGCTGTGATAAATCTTGTTATAGTGCAATTACTTAATGATGAAAGCATTCATTTAAATGATATTGCTACTAAAGTAGGTGAAAATGCTACAATTAATATTACCCAAGCAGAGCTTGGTGGAAGTAAAGTGGCTTTAGGACTTCGTACTCAACTACTAGGTAATGAGAGTAAGCAATATGTAAATAGTATCTATTTTGGTGATAAGGAACGATTTATTGATATTAATTATATTGTGAATCATATAGGAAGATTTACAATTAGTGATCTAAAATTAAATGGTGCCTTATTAGATGAAGGTCGTAAATTATTCCGTGGTACCATTGATTTTAAAAAAGGTGCAGTGGGTGCTAGTGGCGCAGAAGAAGAGTTTAATCTATTGTTTAGTCCTAAAATAAAGAACATAACAGCTCCATTAATTCTATGTGGGGAAGAAAATGTTGAAGGCAAACACGGTGCTAATAGTGGTAAGATCTTAGAAGAACAGCTATTCTATATGATGTCAAGAGGAATTGATGAGTTAACAGCTAAAAAAATTATGATAGAAAGTTCCTTCGCACCAGTAATCGAACGTGTGCCAGATGAAGAACTAAAGAATGAAATATCTGATTATGTGAAAGGACGATTACTTCATGTTAAACAAATATAGAGAAGACTTTCCCATACTGAATGACAATGATTCACTTGTGTATCTTGATAGTGCTGCTACGACTCAAAAACCAAAATCCGTTATTGAGAAGATGAAGGAGTATTACTACGAAGAAAATGCAAATCCACATAGAGGACTTTATGATCTGAGTGTAAAGGCGACGAAAGCCTATGAAGATGCAAGAGATAAAGTTGCAGCGTTTGTCGGAGCTAAAAGTAGTAAAGAAATAATTTTTACTCGAAATACTTCTGAGTCATTAAATTTAATTGCTATGACATATGGAAATATGGTTATTCAAGAAGGAGATGAAATAGTAATCTCTATTCTAGAACATCATAGTAATTTACTACCATGGCAAAGACTAGCGAAGGAAAAGGGAGCAGTTTTAAAATATCTATATTTGGATAACTATAAAATAACGCAAGAAGAAATTAATACCAAAATAACAAGTAAAACTAAAATAGTAGCTCTTACCCATGTATCTAACGCTCTTGGGATTAAAACACCAGTTGAGTTAGTTATAAATAGATCACATAGTGTAAATGCTGTGGTAATTTTAGATTGCGCTCAAAGTATACCCCATAGTAAAATAGATGTACAAAAACTTGATGTTGATTTTATGGCTTTTTCAGGACATAAGATGCTAGCTCCAATGGGGATTGGCGTATTGTATGGTAAAGAAAAATTATTAGAAATAACACCTCCATTTTTAACTGGTGGTGAAATGATTGAATATGTAACAGAAAATGATGCAACCTTTGCACCATTACCACAGAAGTTGGAAGCCGGTACTCCAAATGTTTCTGGTGCTGTTGGACTCGCAGCTGCGATTGATTATATTGAATCGATTGGTTATGATAAAATCAGAGAAATTGAAGAGGATTTAATCTCCTATGCTTTAGAGAAATTAAGAAAGTTACCTAATATAACAATATATGGGAATTTACATGAGGAGCGTACAGGAGTAATTGCTTTTAATGTATTAGATGTACACCCACATGATACTTCTTCCATTTTAGATGGTGATGGAATCGCCATACGTGCAGGACATCATTGTGCACAACCATTAATGAGATATTTAGGAGTAGCGTCCACCTGTAGAGCGAGTTTTTATTTTTATAATACAAGAGATGATGTAGATAAGTTTATAGAAAGCTTAAGCAAAGTTAGGAGGGTGCTAGGTTATGTCGATTAATGATATTTATGGTGAAGTTTTAACAGAGCATGCTAGATCAAATCATAATAAGAGACATCTTGATAATCCAACGCATGTATGTCATGGAATAAATCCAAGTTGTGGAGATGAGATAACTCTAGAATTAATTGAAAAGGATGGTGTTATTGTGGATGCCTCCTTTACCGGTAGTGGCTGTGCAATCTCTTTAGCATCTGCTTCCATTATGATAGATTTAATAAAAGGTAAAAATAAAAATGAGGCTCTTAAGCTATCTGACACCTTTTTTAAAATGATTAAAAGCGAAATTAAAGAAGATAAAGAGCTTGAAATTTTAGAAGATGCCATTGCCCTCAAAGATATCTCACATATGCCTGCTAGAGTTAAATGTGCAGTGTTAAGTTGGCATACGTTAACAGATAATTTTCAAAAAAAATAGTTTAGGAGGTTCTATGCAGAAGAATTATTCAAGAAGGGATCGTGAAAGGAAGAAGATGTTTCGTGTTTTAGCGATTGCATTACTTTGTATTGTTCTAACAATTACTGCAATTCTAGGTATTAATCAATTAACTGGTAATAATACTGGTAAATACACAGCGGATCAATTGCTTCATGATCATGATGGTGACGGAATTCCAGATCATTAAAATTATGCCATAGTATTTAGTCAATAGACGAGATACTATGGCATTTATCATTCTTAGTAATATCAAATGGTATCTATGTAATGTCTATTCTAATGTAATAATAGATACGGGACAATTCTCTTTTGCTTCAAGTAAGCAGTCTAGTAAGGAGTCATTGAATTCACGATATAACCTTGCAAATCCATCATCTGCTATTTCAAATAAATGTGGGCAGATATCAGCACAAAAACCACAGCCAATACAACCTTCTTCTAGTATAATTTTCATATAAAAATACCTCCATTCAAAAAAATATTGTGCATAATACAGACATTTTCTTGGCTATAATTAATTGTTGTTAGCAAGTTGTATGAAAAAAATATCTCTATAATCATATCTTAACATGATTTATAATGAAATACAATCTTCTCAATGAGGTAGATTATGGTATAATTAAATGTAATCGATTATTAATGATAAATGATTGATAATTATAATATAATAGTATCTAAATTAAATAAAAGTGAATCTATTTATAACTACATTTATAGAAACGATCGATTATTTTGGTAATAACATGGAATACTATAATAAAAAAAAGATAAATGAGATAGGTTATTCGTAACCAAATGAACTTAAAATAGACTCTTATTTTGTACTTATAATTTATTTATAGTATGATACAATGAAGAAAAAAGTGAAAGGCGTAAAAATTATGACATTTAATGAACTCTATCGAAAATTAGTACAAGAGGCTGTACAGACAGGTAACATGGAGACGCTCTCGGATTATGACCCTCATCATCTAGATTGTTTATTGCATCCGGAAAAATATGCTCCTGTTTATAGAATAAGTGATTGTAATTGTTCACCAGAAGAACAAGGAACATGTTCAAAGGTATGTATATTTGATGCAATCGTTAAAACACCTGAAGGTGGTATAGAGATTGATAAAGACTTATGTGTAGGATGTAATGCATGTGTTGATCATTGTAAGTCAGAAAAATTAGTATCTAGTAAGGATATTTTACCTGCATTACATGCCATTAAAGAAGCAAAAGGTCCTGTATATGCTCTAATTGCACCAGCATTCTTAGGACAGTATTCCAAGGAAGTAACACCTGGTAAATTAAGAAATGCTTTTAAAAAAATAGGCTTTGATGGTATGATTGAAGTTGCTTTATTTGCCGATATCTTAACACTGAAAGAAGCTTTAGAGTTTGATAAAAATATTGTTACAGAATCCGATTATCAATTAACTTCATGTTGTTGTCCAATGTGGATTGGTATGATTAAAAAAATATATAAAGAGTTAATGCCACATGTACCAGGAGCAGTCTCTCCAATGATAGCTGCAGGTAGAACAATAAAAGTGCTACATCCAGACGCACTTACCATATTTATTGGACCATGCTTGGCTAAAAAGGCAGAAGCTAGAGAAAAGGATATTAGTGATGCCGTGGATTATGTACTTACTTTTCAGGAGGTACAGGATATTTTTGAGTTTGCTAAAGTTAATCCATCTGAAATGGAGGATAGTGAAAAAGACCATTCTTCCAAGGCAGGTAGAATATATGCTAGAACGGGTGGAGTAAGTGAAGCTGTTAAAAATACAGTTAATCGACTAAATCCTAATCGAAAAATTACGGTTAATACGATGCAAGCGGATGGAGTTCCAGCCTGTCGTGAAATGATAAATAAGCTAAAAGAAGGTAGTGCAAATGCTAACTTTTTTGAAGGAATGGGATGTGTAGGTGGCTGTGTTGGCGGACCAAGAGTTTTAATTGATCGTAATGAAGGTAGAGATAACGTAAATGAATATGGTGAGATGGCAACTTATGAAACACCAATAGATAATCCTTATGTAATTGAATTACTACATCGATTAGGATTTGATACGGTAGAAAGTCTTTTGGAACATAGTGATATTTTTACTAGAGATTTTAATTAGTTCGTGAAAATAAGAATAAGAAAGCATTGTTTTTTCTTAAATAAGATAAGCAATATTTTAATGTAATAAGCTGTGACTTTGTCACAGCTTATTGTTTCATCAAATGATATAATATGGTAAGAAATAAAATTTACTATGTAGATAATTTTGAATAAATTTTATGATTTAGAGGAAATTATGGGTAGTATAGTTTAACAATTAACGA
>JAFAEB010000305.1 GCA_023424235.1 Bacillota bacterium | reverse complement strand
GCATAATGATAATCGAAAACATCTTTAATTTCTGTATTATTAACTTTTAATAATACATCACCAGGTTCTATATCAAGCTCACTCGCAATACTATCTGCCATTACACTCTTTATGAGGTGTCCATTTAATTTCATATATCCTTTGTCCTCCATTGTACTCTTTTAATAGTATAACAGTATTACTAGTATTTATCAATAATTTTTCCTTTCAAGCACCTTATATAAGCTTAGTAAATTGCGAAGAATTAAGCACTATGCCTTTATTCTACAAATAATCATTAGAGTATTTATCTAAAAGGGGCAAAAGTATGGGATTTATATTGTTGTCAAAAAAGTAGAATGGTGTCTTAGAAATTTTAAATGATTATTACATAGATTTGTAAAAAGGGCGTCAACACTGTTAAGTGCGACAACCCCTCATAAGCATAAAACGAATGATATCGTTCTTTATTTATCAAATTTTACAATAGAAGTTAAGAAAGCAAGCGCTAATCCTTGGCCCCAACCTTGTGTCCAGGATTTAGAGATATTACAATATCCTTCTCTATCATTCATAACAGCGGTACCTGCTGATACATTAAGTACTCTTCCATCTTCTGTTATATTATTAAGAATTCCTGTTAAAGCTTTATTTACATACTTAGTATGAAGAGGGTTTCTGTTACATATCATAGCAGCTGCAATACCGCATGATGCAGATACTTCTTCATAGGATGCTTCATCATTTAATATGGTTCTCCATAGACCATCCTCAGTTTGTAATGATTTTAAGGCTGCTAATTGATCTCTTAGAGCACAATCAATATCCATATATTGAGGATATAGATAGCATTCTGGTAAACGTATTCCTACTTGAGACATGGTATAAGCTGCCCACGCGTTTGCTCTTCCCCAATAAAAACCAGACATATGATCTTTATTTATATTATTATATCCATGATACCATAGGCTAGTTTTTTCATCTTGTAAGTACTTAATATGCCAGTAATATTGATTTAAGGCATCATCAATGATAGCCTTATCATTTAATTTTACACCTACTCTTAATAAGAAGAAAGCGGCCATAAATAAGGTGTCAGCCCATGCTTGTTCTGGAAAATCATTATTTACAGAAACCGTATGTTGTAATACACGATCTCCAAAACGAAGAGCAGAGTTTCTGATATAATCTACTTTACTCATAACAATATCCCAATACTTTTCTTCATTCGTTGCTTCATATAATGTTATCATTGCATGTCCCATAGCACAGGTATTCACAGTCCAGTTCGGTAGCCCTAGCTCAATATATTCATCGGTCCATTTTTTTAGCATCTCCAGATATTCTGGATTTTTTGTTACTGCATATGCTTCGCTAATTCCATAATATGCCACTCCACATGGCCAATCCCATGTCATATCCATTGACATTGTTTTTCTAACAACCTTATCAATGATATCAATTATTTCGTCTTTGTTGTAATCTACTTTAACCATACATCCTCTTTCCTGCATTATTAATATGGCTATAAATATTCTTTTCCTAATAGCCAAATTGCAAATTATTATTTGACTTTCTATTCATAGTTATTGTAACATAAGCGATTAATATCTTCTACTATAGAATCCATAAATGACCACATCGAATCAAACTTTCTATAAGTTGATTATGTAATATGGAAATGATTATTAAAGATTCAGCCTGTGTGTAACCACACAGGCCTACTCTTATTTATATATTATACATAACAAAGTGTTAGTGATTAGTTATAGCTTCCGTTTGCAATTGCTTCGGTTTTTTCATCTAAGATTTCTTGGTATCCTGAATCTAAGAAATCTTGTTTCGCTTTTTCATAAACAGAATCAAAATCTGCTTCTTTCGCCATTACAGTCTTAACATATAATTCTTTCCATACATCATTTAAATCTGATTTGTATTCAGCAACTTTTTCAAGAACTACTGTATATAATGGGTCTGGAGTTCTGTATTCAGCAACTTCATCATAGTATTTGATTAAATCTTCAACTAAGTATTCATAACCCTTTGGAGACCAGTTAAGAATTTTGGATTGGTAGTTAAGTTCAGCATCATCATATTGTGCACTCTCAACTACTAAACACCAATAGTCTTTGTTGTTATTGTTAGATACTTTAGATTCTCCAGCAAAATCAGCAACTTTAACTGCTAAACCAGATTCATCTAATGTATAGTTTTGTCCTTCAACACCATTTTGTAAGAAGAATAAGTTTTCTGGTTGGCTCATCCAATCTAAATACATCCAGATTGCAGCTCTTTCTTCAGCAGTAGTTGTAGAGTTAATTCCCATAATCATACCAAATGGCCAATAAGCACGTCCTTGAGGAACATTACCTTCTGGTGTACCAGCATATGGACTTAATACAGCAACTTTAGCATTACTATCATTCTTTAATAAGTTATCAATTACTGTTGATGAACTTGATAGGTAGAAGGAATATACACCTGAGTTACCAGATACAAAATCAGCTTGAGTAGAAGCATCATCTGTATTTAAGTAGAATTCTGGGTCAATTAAACCATTATTGTATTGATAGTTAAGGTTCTTTAAGAACTTATATGTGGATTCAGTTGTGAAGTTAGCAACGGATAAATCAGAGTATAGTGCTCTTTCATCTTTATCAATTGGCCAATTACGGAATGCATAATCATAGTTAAAACTATTTTGAATTAAAGTTCCGCCACCATTTCCTAAGCCAGCATCTTTCCATGCTTTTAATAATTCGTTATATTCTTCTAAGGATGTAGGCATTTCTTTACCTACTTTTTCAATCCAGTCTTGTCTGATTAAAGTAACCCAGTTATCTTGTTCTGGTCTCTCAGCAAAGAAGAAATAATTATCATTATCTACTACACCGTATTGTTCAATTGTACTTCCAAGGTTTGACCAATAAGTTGGTGCATAATTAGCGATTTCTTTTAAATCTAACTTTTGAACTGCACCTTCACCATAGTATGCTAATGCTTGAGGCATATCATAGTGGAAAATAATATCTGGTGCAGTACCTGCAGCTAACATTACTGTATAGTCAGTAACTTCTGTAGATCTACCGATAGCTACAAATTCAACGTTAACGTTGTATTTTGCACCGAATTCGGATTGAATCCATTTTGTATAATAGTTGTCAGTTACATTCCATCCTTCAAATGCTCTGTCGTAAACAGGTATTTGAATTGTTACTTCTTTTTCGAACCCATTGGAGTAATCAGTGTATGTTCCTGTCTCTCCTGTAGTTCCTTCGTTAGCTTCTGTTGTTGGAGTAGGATTTGTATTATTATTTTTATCTTCTTTCTTACCACATCCAACAGCTAATCCCATAAACATAGCGCCTACTAGGGATAGTGCTACTAGTTTTTTGAAATTCTTTTTCATAAAAGTACCTCCTTAATAAATTTATATTAATACGCTATTATGCGTTTTAATAAACATTAACCCTTAACAGAACCAATCATAGTACCTTGTACAAAGTATTTTTGAACAAATGGATAAATACAAATAATTGGAATTGTCGCAAACATAATACATGAAGCTTTTAAAACTTCAGGATTGGTATATTGTGCAGAACCCTCAAGCGCTGCTTGGAAAGATTCTGTAGCAGTTACAATTAAATAGTATAACTTTAATTGTAATGGTCTAAGAGCTGTGTTTTGTTTAATATAAAACAAAGCATCTTGGTATGCATTCCATCTACCTACTGCATAGAATAAAGCAAGTGTTGCAATAATAGGTTTGGATAATGGTACAATAATACTTCTTAGAATTCTAAAATGTCCTGCACCATCAATAACCGCAGACTCAATTAAACTGTCTGGTATTGTACTTTGAAGGGAGTTTTTCATAATTAGCAAATTATAAGGACTAAATGCTAATGGAAAAATTAAAACAGCCCAAGTGTCTAATAAATTTAATTGATTCATAAGTAAATATTCTGGAATAATACCACCACTAAAATACATGGTAAACATAAATATGAATGTAAATAATGTTCTACCTTTTAAAGTTGATCTAGATAGTGGATATGCTGCACATAAAGTGATTATTAAACCAACTAATGTAAAAAATACAGTAACGATTACTGAAACGTATAGGGAACGTAATATACTTGCATCAGCAAAAATCTTTCTATATGCATCTAATGTAATATTTTTTGGTAATAAAATTATTCTGTTAGCGATTACATATGCTTCATCACTAATTGACTTCGAAAAAACATGAATAAAAGGTAATACGCATGTAAGAGCCACTAGTATTAATACGATATATATAATAGTATCAATCCCAGCATTTGCTACTCTTGTCTTAGTCCATGTCTTTTTTGGTTTTGTGTTTGTTACGATATTTGTGCTCATGGGTTTCTCCTTTCCAATAGAAACTAATCTTATAATAATCCATCTTCGCCTAATCTCTTAGCAATGAAATCTGATCCAAGTACTAAAACTAGTCCTACCACAGATTGGAATAAACCGATTGCGGTTGCTTCACTATATTTACCATTTGATATACCTAATTGATAAACAAGTACTGGAATTGTTGTAGTAAATTCAGTCGTTGCTACATTCATTAATGCATTAACAGATTCGAAAGAACCACCCATTAATTTACCTAAATTCATAATAAGAAGAATTACAATCGTGCTCTTTATGCAAGGTACTGTTATATGTTTCATTTTAGCCCATCTACCTGCACCATCAACTGTTGCTGCTTCGTAAAGTTCAGGGTTAACACTTGTTATAGCTGCAAGATAAATAATTGTACCCCAGCCCATTTGTTGCCATACATTAATTAGAACGTATGTCACAAGCCAATTTAAATCTTTTTGTAAAAACGGTATTCTAGTACCACCACCAGCAGCGATTAGGTTATTCACTACACCACTGTTTAATCCAAAGATTTGATAAGCAATCGCACCTATAATAACAAATGATAAAAAGTGTGGTAAGTATAAAAGAGTTTGTGTTGTTCTCTTAAATAACTTGCTTTTAACCTCATTTAATAATAAGGATAATATAATTGGCATCGGGAAACCTAATATAAGAATTAAACTATTAAGTAATAGGGTATTTCTTAAGGCTTTTCCAAAGTTTCTCATCTTAAATACTTTTTCAAAGATTTTAAAACCTACCCATTCACTACCTGAAAATCCTTTTAAGATTTTATAATCTTTAAAAGCAACAATTAACCCTGTCATAGAACCATATTTAAATAAAAGAGCAAAGAATAATGGTAATAACAATAGTACATATAGCTGCCAGTCTCTTTTTAAATAAAAGAGTAAACTTTTTTGCTTAACTATTGTCTTAGAACTCCTTTTATCTAATGATATAGTTGATTTAGCATTTTTCATAAATTCCTCCTTAACTCAACTTTCGAGTTTGTACGTTTTATACATATGACTTGCATTCACTATATAACGCATTATATCTTTTGTAAAGTATCACATTTGATACTACCATTCATTTTTGATACTTGATAATACCTTGATTTTACTGGGTTTTTATCGTTTTTCATTTTATTATTTGATTCCCTTTCAGTTCATATTCCTCTTGAAATCCATTCTTTTGATTGAATTCATAATCAAAAATGATACAATAAAGTCAAAAAAATACCTATAATTTTATAGTCACAGACTAAAATTATAGGTATTTTGCACAACTAACATTTTTTTCTAAACTTAATCTAACGATTTTCTCTTTAAGGATTTAAATTCACTTGGTGATATTCCCTCATACTTCTTAAAAAAGCGGTTAACACTTTGTATATTTCTATAACCAACTTCCTTTGCTATTTCTGAAATCGTTAAATCAGTTTGTAATAACAAGTGTTTTACTTCTTCAATTCTTATCAAGTTTAGATTATCAATCAAACTTTTGCCTGTCTCATCTTTTACTAACTTTCTAAGATATGAATAACTGATTCCAATTTTACTAGCAACATCTTCAAAAACAAGGTCCTCGTTATAATGCTCTTTAATATAGTTCATAACCTTATCAAAATAGTTCGTTTCATTCATATCCTTAATTGGTGCCGTAAAACATGAAATGGACTGATAAACTTCAATTAAATAAGCTTCTATTTCATCTAATGTATCCATGTTAGCAATAATCGAATATATGTTAACATTACTTTTTAATACCTTATTGGTATTTAAATTATGCTCAACCAAAAACTTCATGGTCGCTCCAACTAATTGATTAAAAATAAGTAAAATATTATCCTTTGATATATCTTCTGATTCATTAATTTGGCGTATTATCTCACCTAATTCAACTTTAATATTATCAATATCACCATTGGCTAAGTAGTTAATAATTTTCTTCTCACTATTGTAAAAATAGTATAATTTCTTATTATCTTTCTTATTAGGGTCCCAGAAAATAATACTATTGGTTCCTTTAATTAATCTTTGATTAATTGCTTCTTGCGCTTCAAATATGCAATCCTTAACACCAGAATAAGCAGTATGAACACCACTAACTCCAATCGTAACCGTATTTCCTCTAATTTTAAAGGTCTCATTCTTTAAATTATTAAGAATACCATTTAAAGTCTTAGAGACTCTACCTTGATCAAAATGTTCAATATTTATAATGATTGCAATTACACCAGATTCATACCTTGAAGCACATACTTTATATTCTTCGGGGAATGCCTTTTCGTATTGCTCAATTAGCATATATCTCTGATAATATCTTATTTCTTGATTGGTATCATTTAAATAAGCTTTATAGTTATCGGTTGATACTAAAGCTATTAAGAAATGGTTAAATGGAAAAATCTTTTTAAGCTCTTCTAATTCTGTTTCATTGGTAACTTCACCAGTGAGTAATTTATGAATCGCTAAAGATTTTGTCTCCTTAACTCTTGTTTTTAACAATTGATGTAGATTATTCTCTTCTTCTTTTATCTTATTAAAAGCTTCTGTTAAATAAGCCCATTCATTTTTAGTATCAGAAATCGATAAATCTACTTGGCCCTGCATATTTTTTATCAGTTGTCTAATAGGTTTTGAAAATTTAGTTGAAACTATAACAGTAACAATCGTTCCAATTGCAATAATAGCAATGGTTAATAGTATATAACTTGTTGTAACTTGTTTTGTTTTCTCCATAAGAGAATCCATAGAATAAGTAGTTACATGTATCCAATCGGAAAAGGATGAAAAGCGATAGGTATATAACATCCTTTCCCCATTGTTATCTATAAAGTCATATCCTGAAGAAGTCTCACTATTTATAATATTCCTAATATACGGTCTATTACTAAAATCAGTAAACAGAAGGGATTTATCCTTATGCGATATTACGCTCCCCTTTGAATCAATTAAATAATCTAATGTATACTCTCCATTATTACCTGAATTTAGCAAGCTACTTATTTCATTCTCACGAACATTTACGACAATTGTTCCTTTTACTGAAGTTGTAAGTCTACTAAGTCGATAAACAAAGGAAATCACAGGTATTGTAGTTGAATAATCTGTACCATTTTCAATTTCCGTTATGGTAGCAGTATTTAACATTCTAGGGTACCATACAC
>JAFAEB010000303.1 GCA_023424235.1 Bacillota bacterium | reverse complement strand
CTGTAAGAGCGGTCGAGCTTACTCTGTCCGAAGCAGAAATTGCTTATCTAGAAGAATTGTATGTGCCTCACGACTTGACAGGGATTATGGCAAATAACGTGAAACAAAAGACATAATAAATAGTAATAGTATTCCTGTTCTCTATCACAGTAGGAAAGATAATTACCTTGACAGCTATATCACTCTGATATATCATTTGATCGTAGTAAAATATATCAGAGTGATATAAGGAGGAGAGTAATGAATATTCTATTTATCAATTCTAATTTACATGGCCATATTAACCCAACACTTGCTTTGGTAAATAAGCTTACAGAGAGAGGAAATCAGGTTAGCTATTATTGTTCAGAAGCTTTTTTAGAACATGTAACCAAGGTGGGAGCAAAATGGGTTGGATTTAGTAATAAATTGGAAGAGTTTTTGAAAGTATACCGTCCTACTGACAAACATCCATTTTTTATGTTATTGGAGTATATTCTTTCATATGATGAAGTGGTTTTACCAGAGATTATAGATCTTGTGAACAAAGAATCTTATGATTTGATTCTTTGTGATTCTATTTTTGGTGGAGCATCTTTTTTAAAACAGATTACAAAAATTCCGCTTGTGTGTTCACATTCCTCTTTTGCTATGAGTAAAGCACCTGTACCTAGTAGAATGCTTATAGAAGGATTTCATCCTCAACTAGATCATTGCTATCAAATAGTAAGGAGAATTTGCAAAAACTATAATATTGAAGAACCTACAATCGAGCAGATTTTTACTAGCAAGGGTGATTTAAATATCGTATACACCACAAAGAATTTTAATGGTGATGACGGTGTATGCGAACCAGATTATTTATTTATTGGACCTTCCATTGAACGATTAGAGAATGAATACGAGTTTGATACTACCTTAGTAGATGATAGAAAGCTTATCTATATATCCCTTGGAAGTTTGAATACAGATTTTATAGATTTTTATAAGTCATGTATTTCGGCTTTTGGGGATACCGATTATTATGTATGTATGTCAATTGGTAGAAAGTGTGAAGTCGCACAGTTAGGTGAAATTCCAGCTAATTTCCTGGTCAAGAATTATCTACCACAGCTTGAAATATTAAAACATGCGGATCTATTTATCACACATGCTGGTTTTAATAGTGTGAACGAAGCCCTATACTATGGAGTTCCCATGCTAGCATTACCACAAGTAAATGATCAGCATATGGTAGCAAAACGTCTTGCATCTATGAAGCTTGGAAGCATTGAAAATAGAAAGGAATTGTCGCCTGAAATACTGAGAGATAGAGTTAATACGATGATAGTTGATAAGGAACTAAAAGAAAATTGTATTAAAATTTCACAGGAAATGAAGGAAAATAACAAGTTAGAAGAAGTTGTAATAAAGCTAGAGAAGTATCTAGATACTTGGAAAGGAAGTGACTGGAATGGCCTTAAAGAATAAATCTATGTATGCTATTTTAGGTATTTTAAATTTGTCACCTAGTACTGGATATGACATAAAAAAGTATAGTGATAAAGTACTTTCTGGGTTTTGGAATGAAAATTTTGGACATATTTATCCAACGCTAAAAAAGATGTTAGAGGATGGAATGATTGAAATTGTATCCAAAGAACTAAATGAAAAGAAAGTTCGTTATGGGATAACTGAAAAAGGGAAAAAAGAATTTGAGACCTGGCTTTTAGATGAGACGATGCAACAACCAATACGTTCTGAATTTATGTTAAAGTTATTGTTTTCAAGTTGTCAGCCGAAGGAAAATGTAATAAAATTACTTGAAGGCTATAAGGAGCTTCATGAAAAGAATAGAGATAAGTATCTTAGCTTGCAAAAGGATTTAGAACAGGGGATTAAGGAAATATCGAAGGAGCGTGCTCTTTTTTTAAATGCTATACTAAGGAAGGGGATATTATCTAGTGAAGCTGATATACAGTGGTGCGATGAAATAATAGATGAGATGCAGTCCTAAAGGAGGAAAGGAGGAAGGTATGAAAGAAACACAATTTTCAATTGAAATTATAGCCTCAAAAGAAAGAGTTTGGGTTACTTTATGGCAAGATGAAACTTTTCGTGATTGGGCTAATATAATTGATGAAGGCACATATATGAAAGGCCTTATGAAGGAAGGAAATGAAATACAGTTTTTATCATCAGGCGGTTATGGAGTAACTAGCCTTATAAAGAAACTAACTCCATATGAGTATGTATTATTTAATCACGGATCAGATACAAAAGAATATGGGCAGCAGGAACGTGACAAAGAGTGGTCGGGTGGCAGAGAGAGCTATGCCTTATCTGAAAAAAATGGAGTAACTACACTAGTTGTTAATACTGATGTTCCACAGGAACTTGAAGAACTGTTTCGTATCAGGATTCCTCAAGCACTAAATCGAATAAAAACTCTAGCAGAAAGACATGAATAGGATATATAAATGAAAGTTAGGGAATCTACCCTCGATATGTATTAAGTAGTGTACATATCGGGGGGTGTTTTTTACCTATTAACAGAGTAGTTTATACAAATATAACTACATATTCATAGATAAATCCTATCATAGTATTATACTACAATTTTTAATCTCTTATTTCTTTAAATAATTCATAGGCTTTCTTACGAGCCTCATCTAAAACCTCAATTCCAAGCACAGTAATCTTGTAATACTTTCTGACTTTTCCATCAACAGTTCGTTCTTCCATTTCTAATAAACCACTTGATTCCATACTGTGAAGTAGAGGATATAGAGTTCCAGGACTCATATCATAACCATGCTCCTTCAGTTCTTGTATCATCCAAACACCATATAAAGGTTCTTCTTTTGCATGATGAAGAATGTGGATTTGAATAAAACCGAGAAAAAATTTTCTTAAAATTTTGTCTTGCATTTCATATCACCTCTAATGTATAATATAGACAATCGATATCGAAATACGATATCGTGTTATGATAATATTATAACATGATTTGTCCTTTTTTACAAGTTATTATGCTTGATAATATCATGTTATTCTAAGTTTCACCATTCTATAAAAAATTATGAATTAATCTTAAAGACTGAAGCTTCGGCTTTGGATAATATCATTTAGCTTTAGGGGTTACTACATAGAGGGAGAGTGATTTTATAATAATATGTTTATACCAATGCTCTTATATTTTTGATTACTTGGAAACTAGAACTATGCTATGAATGAGATGAAAGGATGATTTTATGAATATAGATAAGAAGTTTGAGAAGCATAATAGGGTAAGATGGAGTAGCTTTTTAAAGGATGTATTTATCTGTTCTTTGGGATCCTATGGTGGACCAGAAGCACATTATGGAGTATTTTCCTCCATACTTGTTGATAAAAAGAAATACTTAACGGAAGAAGAGCTAACAGAGATGATAGGTCTTTATGCACTTGTACCAGGACCTGCTAGTACACAAACACTTACAGCGATTGGATATTATGTTGGTGGTCCGATATTGGCAATATTAGCCTTTTTAGTTTGGACATTACCGGCAATTCTAACAATGGGCTTAATTGGTGTATTTTTCTCACAGATTAATTCAAGTGATGGATGGAAACCAATGGTTACTTATTTACCAGCTGTAGCGATATCCTTTATTATATATGCAGCCATTACCCTTTCGAAAAAAGTATTAAAAGAAAGAAAAGATGTAATATTGTTTTGTACTATGTTAATCCTAAGCTTGTTATTCACTCGCTACTCAATGTGGGTGGTACCAATTCTATTAGTAATTGGTGGATTCGTGTTTATGATGCCCCATCGAAAAGAAAAAGAAGAAAAAAATGTTGTTATAAAACCAAAATGGTTCATACTTGCAATCGTAGTTGGTTTAGCCCTTATAAATGAAGGATTAGGTATGTTAAATAGTGCACCATGGGTGACCTTATACACCTCATTCTATCGTTATGGGTATTCTGTAATTGGTGGTGGTCAAATTGTTATTCCACTAATGATACAAGATTTTGTACAATCACAATCCCTTATTTCACTTAGTGATTTTTTATCAGGTTATGCGATAGAC
>JAFAEB010000274.1 GCA_023424235.1 Bacillota bacterium | reverse complement strand
CAGTAAAGGTATCACAAGCAGCAGTTAGCGGTGATTATTCCAATATACTTTTACATCTAAGCTGGGTAATTGGATATGGAGTGATAATACTAGGTGCCGCAATTTTCATATTCCATAAAAAAATGAGCCAAGATTAATAAAAGCTTAGACCTTGAATAATAATCTCATGCATAGTATAATTCATAGTTATAGAAAAAGTTTGTATTAAAATACAATTTAATTTAACTAGATTAAATACAAATGCTAAGGAGATGGGACATGGCTATTGATAAAGTAAGGGAGTACTTAAAGCAATTTGGTAGAGAAAATGACATATTAGAATTTGATGTTTCCTCTGCAACCGTATTACTGGCTGCTAAAGCATTAAATTGTGACCCTGAGCGAATTGCTAAAACACTATCATTTAAAGTGGAAGATAGATGTGTGCTAATTGTAACTGCTGGCGATGTTAAAATTGATAATGCTAAGTATAAACAACAGTTTAACGCAAAAGCCAAGATGCTTGCTTATGATGAAGTTGAGGATTTAGTTGGACATGGTGTTGGTGGAGTATGCCCTTTTGGAGTTAAGGAAGATGTAGAAATTTATTTGGATAATTCCTTAAAGAGATTTGATACAGTATTCCCAGCATGTGGAAGTAGCAATAGTGCCATTGAGCTTACCATTCCTCAAATAGAAGAATATTCTAGATATAAAGAATGGATCGATGTGTGTAAACTTGCGAATATTGTATAACTATATAGAAGTTACATATTAGATTTTTCTACCTGTTACAAGGAGAAATGATATTTATTTTTCTTGTAACAGGTTTTGTACATTTATTGAAACAATTCACTTTCAAGCTCTACAATACATGTATTAGCAGTTTTAAATTTAAACATTTCATTAAAAGGCGTATTGCTTACATAACATTGTAAACACATAATTACAGCTCCGTGGGTTACGATAGCTACATCCTTTGTTTCTTTCTCAAGAATGGTATGAATTACTCTTAAAACTCGGTCTAGAAGATCTTGATAGGATTCGCCATCGGGTGCATTAACATATCTTCGGTCCTTCCTCCAAATTTCATATTCCTCTTTATAATTGGAGGTTACTTCATCCCAAGTTAATCCTTCCCATTTACCAAAATTAATTTCTTCTAAACCATCAACTGGAATACAATTAACTTTAGTAGCTTCACTAAGTATTAATGCGGTTTTATAAGCCCTTTTTTGTTTGCTTGAATATATATTATGTATAGTAAGATCGGATTCCTTTACACGTTCTCCCAATTCAATTGCTTGCTTTAAGCCATTTTCATTTAATTCAATATCATTACTTCCTTGTATTTTACCAAGTACATTCCAATCTGTTTGTCCATGTCTTATAAATATAAGCTTCATAAGCTTCCTCCCTTTATTTGTATATCTATATTAGTTATATCATACTTAAGATTAGAATAAAATAAAAAAGATTTTACATTCTAATTTTTAGTTGTTATGATAAGTTGTATTATTTGACGATATAATAAAAGGATAAATATAAAAGAATAAAAAATAAAAATGTAACAGCAGCTTTTTATAAAGCTGAAAATTAGATGATAGATAACAATTATGGAAATAATAATCACAACTTATATCAAGTTTTTTTTGATTTATTTGTTATACTATATATAAAGGAGTGATAGACTTTGTCTTTGATTACAATTAAGAATATGTTAGATTGGGTAGAAGAAAATATCAAACGTAATCCTACACTTGATGAAATGTCAAATTTTGTTGGGTACTCACCTTTTTATTGTTCAGCAAAATTTCATGAACATGTAGGCATGACATTTAAGCAATATTTAGCACAAAGGCGGCTTAGTCTTGCGACAGAGGAAGTTAAAAATTCAAGGCGCAAACTAGTTGACATTGCAATGGACTATGGATATTCTTCACCAGAGGTATTTACGAGAGCTTTTGTAAAAGCTTATGGATGTACTCCATTTCAATATAGAAAAGAATTACCCAAATTAATTTTATTTCAAAAACCATTGGTTCATGAATAGTCTATTACCAAGTTAGAAAAGGGGAATCTTATGAACAAATTAGAACGTAATGATTTATGTTGGTGTAAAAGTGGAAAAAAATATAAGGTATGCCATATGGCATTTGATGATAGACTTCATAAATTAGAAAAAGAAGGTCATATAGTACCAACAAGAGATATGATAAAAACCAAAGAGCAAATAGATGGAATTAGAGAGAGCGGTAAGGTTAATATTGCAATTCTTGATTATGTAGCAGAGAATATTAAAGTTGGTATGTCTACAGAAGAGATCAATACACTTGTACATGAAAAAACAATTGAATTGGGAGGAATACCAGCACCTTTAGGTTTTGAAGGATTTCCCAAAAGTGTTTGTACATCAATAAATGATGAGGTTTGCCATGGAATACCATCAGAACATAAGATATTAGAAGATGGAGATATCATTAATGTAGATGTATCAACTATTTATAAAGGATATTATTCAGACTCATCAAGAATGTTTTTAATTGGTAATGTTAGTGAAAATCATAAAAAATTAGTTGAAGTAACAAAAGAATGTATTGAAATAGGGTTAAAAGAGGTGAAACCATGGAACTTCTTAGGTGATATGGGAGAAGCAATCCATGAACATGCTAAGAAGAACGGCTATTCCGTAGTCGAAGTAATTGGTGGGCATGGAGTAGGTGTTGAATTTCATGAAGAGCCATTTGTAAGCTATGTCACTAAGAAAGGAACTGAAATGGTAATGGTTCCTGGAATGATATTTACAATTGAACCTATGCTAAATGAAGGTACTCCAGAAGTTTATATAGACGATGAAAATGGATGGACTGTTTATACAGAAGATGGACTTATGTCAGCTCAATGGGAAGTTACAGTATTAGTTACGGAAGATGGTTATGAAGTATTGGTATATTAATGGTTAATCAGTGGATTAACGAAGCAAATTAAGATAAATTTAAGGAGTAAAGGCATTTACAGAAGTAATTGCTTTTACTCTTTTTTTATTCTGAGTTAAGCTTTAGTATAATAAAAATTATTTTAGTAATCAATATAATAAGTGAATTAATTTATAAGAGTATAAAGTAAATTTTATAGATATTAATAATACATAAATAACAAAAAATCGTGAAAACTCAATGATTTAGAGAATTATTTAATGGATATCTTTTCCCTTTCCTTTATTATTTATTTTAATTAATATTAAATTAGTTTTGGTTTTTATTGAATTTTACCACTAATTATGGTACAGTTATATAAAATTAAAGTGTAACATAAATATAAATTTGAATATGGAGATATGATATGGCAAGGATAATTATTGATACACAGAATGAAAAAGAAGAATTGGGCGATTTATTTGGTATCTTCTTTGAAGATATTAATCATGCTTGTGATGGTGGACTATATGCTGAACTAATACAAAACCGTTCCTTTGAATTTGAAGCAATTGATCATCCAACTTATCATGCTATGACAGCATGGGAAGAAGTAAGCTCCCTTGATAGCAGAATGGCTTTATCCGTTCAATGTGAACGTGCCATACATAAAAATAATCCTCATTATTTAGTAATGGATGTGTTTGAAACAGCTCATGGAGCAGGTATTAGAAATCTTGGATTTAATTCTGGAATACCATATAACCATATGGAAGAATATCAATTTTCCTGTTTTATGGCATGCGATGGTAGAC
>JAFAEB010000267.1 GCA_023424235.1 Bacillota bacterium | reverse complement strand
GTCTATTCGCTCCACCAGCATTATTATTATTGTTGTATGGTCTATTCGCTCCACCAGCATTATTATTATTGTTGTATGGTCTATTTCCTGTATTGCTTTGGTTCGTTCTATCACCATAGCTTTGATTATTTCTATTACCTTGGTATCCACCACTAGTACTTTGGTTACCTGTTCTCTCACCAGTACCATTATTATTATAAGGTCTGTTTTGATTATTGTAATTTGGTCTAGTACCGTCTTGATTCATTGGGCGATTTCTTTGGTAACCGCCATTATTACCTTGGTTATTATTTTGGTTATTATATGGTCTATTTCCTTGATAACCACCTTGACTACCTTGACCGCTTTGACCGCCTTGACCACCTTGACCACCTTGATTTCCTTGGTAATTATTTTGTCTTGGCTGACCATTGTGATTTTGGTTTCTATCACGATTTTGATAATCGCTATGTTGTTGATTATTGGAATAATTTCTATTTTGATTATTTCCTTGGTTTTGACCTTGATTATTTCCTTGTTGTCTATAACTAGAACGATTAGAATCATAGTTATCTCTATTTTGGCTACCTTCTCTTGGTTGACTATTCGTTCTATAATCCTTATCATCTTTTGCTAAGGATTGATTTGTATCTCTTCCTTCACTTTTTGTTACCGATGGATTATTAACTGGTTTATCAACTGGCTTTGCCTGAGGTAAAAAGTGTTTCTTCACTAAATCCACGCTGCTATCTTCAATATTACTCATATGACTTTTAACCTCGACTCCTTGACTATTCAAATAATTTATAATGTCTTTACTTTGTTTATCTATTTCTTTTGCTAATTCATATACTTTAAGTTTTGCCATACTTACTACCTCCAATAATTACGATTCTGTATGAGAAATCATATCAAAATCTTTATTTTTGTTCAGTTGCTTTTCTACCGCATCAGCCAAGCCTTTGTCCAATAGAGCCATCGATGCTCTAAACTCTTTCCCTATTGCATGGCCAAGTTTTGTCTTTTCACCAAAAAAGTAAATCGGCACTTTATAGTAAGCACACATATTGGTAAACATTTTCTTCGTATTATCCGATGCATCAGTAGCTACTATAACTAACTTTGCCTTGCTCTCTTTTACAACTTTTTCAGTCATAAATTCACCACTACAAAGACTACCAGCTCTAGTTGCTAAACCTAAATAGGAAAATACCTTTTTTTCAACAATAGGCCCAGGTTGGTTACTATCTTTTTCATAATTCAAGTCCAATCAGCTCCTTTTCTAGTTCCTCATATACTTCATGAGGTATGCCCACCTTTAAGGAACGTTCTAATCCTTTACTTTTCACTGCTTTTCTAAAGCAATCAGATGATTTGCATATGTATGCTCCTCTACCATTCTTTTTACCAGTAACATCAATTAGTATTTCCTCTTGTGGAGTTTTAATGATACGTATCATTTCTTTTTTGTTCTTCATTTCCCCGCAGCCAATGCATTGTCTTTGTGGAATTTTTTTTGTGACACTCACATCACCAGCTCCCTTCTAATCTAAGCTTTATACAATGAAAGGACCCTCACTTCTTGATGGTTCTTAAATGTTTTGGGAGGGTTTAGTTTTCAAATTCTGCTTGTGACTCACTCTTTATGTCAATTTTATATCCTGTTAATCTTGCTGCTAGTCTTGCATTTTGACCTTCTTTACCAATTGCTAATGACAATTGATAATCTGGTACAATAACACGAGCATTTTTTTCATTTGGTTCTACTGTTACAGAAACTACTTTTGCAGGACTTAATGCATTTTCAATTAAAATTGCAGGATCTTCATGCCAATTGATAATATCAATTTTTTCTCCACGTAATTCATTAACAATTGCATTTACTCTTGCACCATTAATACCTACACAAGCACCAACAGGATCAACATCAGGATTGTTTGAATAAACTGCCATTTTAGTTCTTGAACCTGCTTCTCTTGATATACTTTTTATTTCTACAGTACCATCTTTTACTTCTGTTACCTCAGCTTCAAACAATCTTTTAACTAGTTCTGGGTGAGTTCTTGAAACGGTAATTCTAGGTCCTTTTGTGGTGTCTTTTACTTCTAATACATATAACTTAATACGTTCTGTTGGTCGAAAACGTTCAGATTTTACTTGTTCATTTTCAGTTAATACAGCATCTACTTTACCAAGATTTATAGTCACATTATTTCCTACGTATCGTTGTACAATACCAGTAACTACATCTTTTTCCTTACTATAGTATTGACTAAATAAAACTTTTCTTTCTTCTTCACGAATTTTTTGTACAACTACTTGTTTCGCTTTTTGTGCAGCAATTCTACCAAAATTTTTAGGAGTTACTTCCACATTTACAATATCCCCTAAATCATTTCTAGGAAATTTCAGTCTTGCATCAACAACACTAATTTGAGTAACAGGGTCAACTACCTCTTCTACGATTTCTCGTTCTGCATATACGCTAACAGCACCTGTATCTCTATTAATACTAACCTTTATATTATCTGCTTTTCCAAAATGATTTTTACAAGCAGCTACCAACGAATTTTCCATTGCTTCTAATAATATATCTTTGCTAATATCTTTTTCCTTTTCAATTTGATTTAATGCGTCTATTAACTCTTTATTACCGTTCATTTTTTATTAATCCTCCTCAAAGTTATTTAAAAATCAAATGCTAAACGAATGATTGCTATATTAGAGCGGGGAATTTCTATCCTACTTTCATCATCTTGTTCAATTGTAACTGTATCATCGTTATAACTTACTAAAATACCAAATAATTCTTTTTGCTTATTTATCGCTTTATATAATTTGATCTCTACTTCTTTATCAATACTTCTTTTATAATCTTTTTCTTTTTTAAGTTGTCTTCCAAGTCCTGGTGAGCTCACCTCTAAAATATATGCATCTGGTATAAAATCATGTTCATCTAACAAGTCACTAAGTGCTCTACTAACCAATTCGCAATCATCTACTGTTATTCCCCCATCTTTATCAATGTAGGCACGTAGAAAGTTATTTCCACCTTCCTTTACATACTCCACATCAACTAATTCAAAATTATTTTCGTTCATTAAGGGTTCTAGAAGTTTTTCAGTTTTTAACTCATATTCTTCTCTTTTTGTCATATTTACCTCTTTCTTGCGACTTATAAACATTGCTACATGCATTTATAAATGTATCAATTACACAAACAAAGAGTGGACTTCCGTCCACTCCCATTCATTCATCGTATCCTTACTGTAAATCATTATAACACCCTTTTTCTTAAATTGCAAGGTTAATTTAAATATTTTCCATTTTAGTACTTTTTATCTCTATAAACACTCATTATCGATTGGACAATTCTTTCATTATGTCATCTAAATCAAGCCCCGTTTGCACCATTAACACCATCATATGATATATGAAATCTGAAATCTCATATTTTAATTCTTCGGAATCTGGATTTTTTGCTGCAATAATAATTTCGGTTGCTTCTTCGCCACATTTTTTTAGAATTTTATCGATTCCTTTATCGAATAGGTAATTGGTATAAGAGCCTTCCTTAGGATTTTCTTTTCTATCTTTAATTACTGAATATACTTGATTCAATACAGCCATAGGGTTTGTCTCATGATACTCTCGTTTTACTAAATTAGTATAAAAACAACTTTTACTTCCCGTATGACATGCTGGTCCAATTTGCTTTACCTTAGCAAGTAAAGTATCTCTATCACAATCAATATCAAGTGACATAACATACTGGTAGTGTAAAGAAGTATCTCCCTTTATCCATAATTCATTTCTACTTCTACTGTAATAAGTCATTTTACCTGTTCTTATTGTTATTCCAAAGGCTTCTTCATTCATATAAGCTAGCATTAAGACTTCCCCAGTTTTGTAATCCGTTGTTATCACAGGAATAAGCCCTTGAGAGTTTAACTTAAAGTCCTTATAGGATATCGAACTTTTAAACTGATTAAGCAAAATATTACTTTTAGCTAACTCTTCTTTTAATTGAAATAAATTACTACTACTATCAAAATTTACAGCAACACCGATTCCTTCTTCTATTTTTAAAAGATTAACTATTTGGTCTACATTTTGTGTTTTAATCATATAAGGAAGGGTTGCTTCTAAGGAGTTTAATTTATGTTCGTCGCTCTCATTATTCATGTCAAGCATAAAGCCATATAATGACAATTCTTTCCATTCCATAATTTTATTCGGGTTATTTATAATCCATTCTGGGCTTACTTCTATCATAATTTTATTACCAAAGCGTTTCAGACTTTCATGAATTAAGGAATCATCATCTATAAGTTTGTGTGGAATAACGCAATAAGTAGCTCCTGTATATAAAGCTTTTTTTACATCCTCGAAACGCTTTATATAAACTCCTATAAAAATTGGAATATCAATATTTTTTATTAAGCTTTTAACTCTATTATGAAACTCTTCCCTTTTTCTTTCGTCCTTTGTAAAATTGTAAAGATATAAGCTGTCTCCACCATTTTTATCGATTTCATGTCCTTTCGTAAGGATTTCATCCTCTAATAAGTCTTCACAATCTATATAGGTAACTATTTTTTTATACACCTTTACACCTTCTTTTCTATATGAATCTACTTACTCAATACTACCCTTTGTAGATAATACATCTATAATTCTAGCATCAAAACCTACTGCCTCATCTAAAGCTTTTGCAAATGCCTTAAATATAGCTTCAATCATGTGATGATTATTCTCACCATGTAATAATTTAATATGAAGATTCATACCAGCTTGGTAACTAAGAGCAAAAAAGAATTCTTTTACAAGTTCCGTATCCATATATCCAACTCTTTCTACGGTAAATGAAGCATCAAAATTAAGATATGGACGACCAGATAAATCAATCGCACATAATACCAAAGCATCATCCATTGGTAAGATGAATTGACCATATCGCTTAATTCCTTTTTTGTCTCCAAGTGCTTTTTTTATCCCTTGTCCAAGTACTATGCCAACATCCTCCACTGTATGGTGTGAGTCTACATATAAATCTCCTTTCGCAGAAACCATTAAGTCGAAAAATCCATGTCTAGCAAAACTAGTTAACATGTGATCAAAAAATCCAATTCCTGTATCAATTTCTTGTATACCACTTCCATCTAAATTAATCCGAAGACTAATATTTGTCTCCTTTGTACTTCGGTCAATTTCACCTATCCTATCCATGTAGTCCTCCTACTTTCCTTTTAATCTTGAAATCTTACAGCGATGGAATTTGCATGTGCTGTAAGTCCTTCTCCATTTGCAAATGTAATGATATCCTTATAGATAGGTTCGAGTGCTTCCCTTGAATAGGATATAATACTGGACTTCTTTATAAAATCATCGACACTTAAGGGTGAGAAGAACTTTGCAGTACCATTGGTAGGTAAAACATGGTTTGGACCTGCAAAATAATCCCCAAGTGGTTCACTACTATATTCCCCTAAGAAAATAGCACCTGCATTTTTTATTTTTGTCATTACCATAAATGGGTCTTTTGTTAGTATTTCAAGATGTTCCGATGCTATCTCATTGGTAATATCAATGCAATCATTAAAACTCTCACATAGTAAGATATAACCATAATTATCTAATGATTTTTTTATGGTCTCTTTTCTATCTAATACTTTAACAAATTCATCTACTTCATAAGATACTTTATTTGCCAAATCAATACTAGTTGTTATTAAAATAGAGGACGCTAATTCATCGTGCTCTGCTTGAGATAAAAGATCAGCTGCTACATACTTTGGATTTGCTGTTTCATCTGCAAGAATTAATATTTCACTTGGACCTGCAATAGAATCAATACTTACATGCCCATACACTGCTTTTTTAGCTAATGCTACATAAATATTCCCTGGTCCAACAATTTTATCTACCTTTTCTATGGATTCAGTTCCAAACGCTAACGCAGCAACCGCTTGTGCTCCGCCCACTTTATATATTTCAGTAACTCCAGAAAGAGAGGCTGCCACTAAGGTTCCAGGATTTAGCTCTCCATCTTTACCAGGTGGTGTTACCATAGCAATTCTTTTAACACCTGCTACCATAGCAGGAATAACATTCATAAGTACAGAAGATGGGTAAGCTGCCTTTCCACCAGGAACATATACACCAACAGCATTAATTGGACTTACCTTTTGTCCTAATATAATCCCCTTTTCGTCACTATCAAACCAACTATATTGCTTTTGTTTCATATGATATTCTCTTATATTATTAGCTGCTTTTTTTATCACATCTAGTAACTTTTCATTAACCTTGCTAAAAGCTCTATCAATCTCATCTTTTGTTACTCGAATTGACTCTTTCGTTACTACAACTTTATCGAACTCCTTTGTATAGGAAAAAACAGCAGTATCACCATGATGTCTAACCTCCTCAATAATACGATTTACTGTATTTGTATATTCTTCATATTGATTAGGACTGCGCTTTAATAAGCTGCTTAATATATCCTTTTTAGATACTTCATCTAATGTAATAATTCTCATAGTAACCTCCTACTGTTTATTCTTATCGTTTTACTTCGATTATCATTCATATACATTCATTTCGTATTTGAGCAATTTACTATATTTCAAAAGCTTAACATAATTGCTAGTTCAACTACATTTACTAATGATTTAATGTTGCTCTATTACATTTCTCAAATATTATCTTATGATTCAATTTTGTTCTATTACATTTCTTAGATCATTTATTAATTTACTGATACGTTCTTGCTCCATTTTCATACTCACTTGATTTACAACCATCCTAGCAGATAAACTAGTGATTTCTTCTAAAATAAATAATCCGTTTTCTTTTAGAGTGGATCCTGTTTCTACAATATCTACAATTACTTCAGAAAGACCTACTAATGGTGCCAATTCAATAGAACCATTGAGTTTTATTATCTCAACTGTTTGATGCTTTTTGTTATAAAAATAATCCTTAGCTATATTAGGATACTTAGTAGCAACACGAATTAATTGACCAGATTTTAGTAACTCTTTGGCGGATTCTGGGCCTGCAACACACATTCTACATTTACCAAGCCCTAAATCAAAGACCTCATATAACTTTTTTCCCTCTTCTAATATGGTATCACGACCAACAACACCGATATCTGCTGCTCCATATTCTACATAGGTAGGTACGTCGGATGCTTTCGCTAAAAATATTTTAATTTTTTGTTCCTCATTTATAAAAATAAGCTTTCTAGAGTTTGGATCCTTCATTTCATCACAGGTAAAACCAACCTTTTCTAGAATTTTCATTGTATCTTTTGCCAATCTACCTTTTGCTAAAGCAAATGTTAAATACCTCATAATAACTCCAATCTACCATTTCTTTTGAAATGTGGTAATGATGATATATGCTATCACTTATAAACGATTATCTGTCTACATAAAATCCTTAACACTAGCAAGATGCTTTTCACCAGTCAAACAATTTATTACTAGGATTTCTTCCACAGATTTATAATATAATATACCACCTACCTGATTTCGATTGCCGTATGAAATATAATCATCTACTATTCTATTATCTTCTTTACTAATCAGTTCTACCATCATATCTGTGCTTCTAAAATGATTTGCTAGTAAAATAGCATGCTTAAGCAATTCTTTTTCATATAAAATAATTGTTTTCTCATTATCTTGTTCAAATTCAATTTTTTGTCTTGTTAAAGCTAACATTAATTGGTCTACTAAGATACCTAGTCCAATGGCTTTCGCTGGTTTACCAAATTGCCCAACTAAATTATCATATCGACCACCACCAGCAATTGCTTCTCCTGTACCATAGGTATAAGCATTAAAAATAATACCAGTATAATAGTTATATTTATTTAACATTCCTAAATCAAAGGTTATATATTGACTTAAACCATAGATTTCTAGAATATTATATATCTCCTCTAAACGATTAATGGCATTTAAAGCACGTTGATTTTTAGTTAGCTTTTTCGCCATTGCAAGTATTTCCTGATTTCCAAATAGTTTTGGTAATTGTAAAAATACTTCCTTTAAACCGTCTGATATATTCTTACTTTGAATCAATTCCTCTACACCAAATATATTTTTATTCTGTATAAGGATTCGTAATTGCTCTTCTTCCTCTTCGTCAAAAGAAGCTTCACTTACAAGACCTCGAAAGAAGTCTGCTTCTCCAATTTCTACTTGAAATTCTTTTAAGCCAGCTGCTAATAAACATTTAATAGTTAAGGCAATAATTTCTGCGTCACAAGCCTTTGAATCATCATTAAGTAATTCTGCACCGATTTGTGTGCTTTCTTTTAATTTACCTTGATAGCTACTTTTATTAATAAAGGTATTACCAATATAAGAGAGTCTAATAGGTAATACTTCATCTTTAAAATATTTTGCAACACATCTAGCGATTGAAGGTGTAATATCAGGTCTTAAAACTAAGGTATTCCCTTCTTTATCAAAGAATTTATACATATCTCTAGAAGCTAGTGTTCCTCTTTCTTTATTAAAAATATCAAAAAATTCAAAAGTTGGTGTCTGAATGTCACAAAACCCATGTAATTTCATAACATGATGGATTGCATTTTGAACATAGGACTTAATTTCATATTCTTTTCCATATATATCTCTAACACCTTCGGGTGTATGCAGTAACGTTTCAAACATATCTTCAACCTTTCTTTAAATGCTTTATTAATTCACAGTGCTAATATGGCACCATAATAACGTATAATGTTCATATATTATAGTATATGTATTTATTTATGTCAAGAATAGAAAATAAAATTAATCTCTAGTTGAAATATCCCAAGCAATTTGTTCAAGATAGTGAATATAAGCGGTATTCTTATATGGAATCATTCGCTCTATGCTAAGTTCATCAAAGCGAAAGCTCTTTCTTCCTCCAGATTTTGCTCTTTCCCAAAAAGACATCAGTTCTTTATAAGTTAAATAGTAAAACGCACCTTTACCTGTATAATAAATGAGCAGGAAAGCAATGCCTCCCTGTTCTTCAAAATCTTTCATAAAATTAACTTGGTGCTCATGTATATTTTGTAAGGAAAAGGTATCAACAGCACATTCTTTTGCATCAAAACAAACCGGAATTCCTTGTACTACACCAATATAGTCTACAGTACTTTTCTCTTCAAAGTAAGCTAGTGTAATATGTCTCGTTTCTTTATCAAATCTAGTAGGTGTAATTGGTGTAGGTATTTTTTGTATCAGTGCTAATTTTTGATCCCTATATTTATTATTCGTGAAATTAATTATTTCTTCTAAAGCAGAACCCCTAAGTCCACGTGAATTCCAAGATGGCATATAGCACCTCCATTCTTATTTCGCTATTATTCTTATCTAGCTATTATTTTTATTTGATACAATATAGTGGTCATAAGTGAGTTTACAAGGCAATATATTGTATCAGAATATCACCTTAGATGCTTTTATCACTCGAAACCATTAGGAAATAAATCGTCTACAATTTTTTTAAATAAATTAGGTAGCTTACACGTAAAGTTCTGATTGGATACCGTTTTAAACTCATCCTCTAGATTTGGAAAATGAATTTGATAGGAATGTAGTAATTGATAATTCAAACCATACTTTTTATTAAAACTATCATTTATTCTACGGTTTCCATACTTACTATCCCCAATAATAGGATGAGAAATACTACTTAAATGAGCTCTTATTTGATGGGTCTTTCCAGTAATAAGTTTAACTTTTAGTAAGGTGAATGAATCATTTGATACAATCGGCTCATACTCTGTTTGAATATAATCACTGCCATCCATTTGATTTTTCTCAATTCGAACCTGATTTTTACTCTCATCCTTTATTAAGTATCCATTTATCTTTTTCTTTGCTGTAACTTTACCTGATACAATACATAAATAATATTTGTCTAATGTTCGGTTTCTAAATAGTTCAGACATAACTTGTAAGCCTACTAAAGTCTTACCCGCTACAACTAGACCACTTGTATTTCTATCTAATCGATTACATATTCCAGGTTTAAAGGTTTGAAGCTCTTCTTCACTAATTTTATTATTTAACACTAAATATGATATAACATGCTCCACTAAGGAGATATCATCTGCCACTGCTTTTTGAGATAAGAGGCCTTGTGGCTTATTAACAATTAATATATTCTTATCTTCGTAAACCACATCTAGATTAGTATTTACCAATGTAGTTTTAAAGCTTTCACTAAAATTTTCTATTGTTTCATCGGATAAAAATAATTTTATTTCATCTGCTAATTGAATTTTTTCAGATCCATCAGCCTTCTTACCATTTAAAGTAATATTTTTTTTACGGAGCATCTTATATATAAAACTTTTAGGAGCTTTATTCAGATATTTCATAAGTAGCTTATCAAGCCTTTGTCCAGCTTCATTCTTATCTACTACAATTTGCTTCATCCCTACGAAATCCTTCCTAATATCATTTTACTTAATTAACGATTTTTACATTTAATTCTAATCCATAACGATTTCATCAAAAGAATTTATAAAATAATCTGCTAAGCGGACTTTCTCATCTGTAACATCTTTTGAAAAATCATCATATACAGCACATACCTTCATACCAGCATTAATTCCAGCCATTATGCCATGAATTACATCTTCAAATACAAGACATTCTTCTGCTTTAACATCTAGATCATTCGCTACTAATAAATATATATCTGGTGACGGTTTCCCTTTCGTAACCTCACATGAAGTACGAATGGAATGAAAATACCCTTTAATTCCAAGCTTTTCTACAACTAAATCAACAAGTTCTCTAGAATTACTAGTTGCAATACCCATTTTTATATTTTTCATTTTTAAGAAATCTAAAAATAATCCTACTCCATCTTTTAATGGAACTTCATGGGTATATTTATACCAGGCCATTTCATTCCATTCTCTTTTAATTTCTTCAATGGTGTATGGTAATTGAAATGTTTCTTTAAAATATAGAGCTGTTTCTGTAAAACTCATGCCTTCGATTGCACTTTGTAAATCATGGGGAAACTCCAAATTGTGTTTCCCTAAATAATCTATATCAATTTGCTTCCATAGCCACATGGAATCAATTAATGTTCCATCTAAATCAAATATAACTGCTTTTATGTCTTTTGATATATTCATTTTTTACTCCAATTCTTTTATGCTTTTAGTAAATCAATCTCTTCTTGTGTAAGTGGTCTATAATCACCTATCTCTAAATCCTTATCTAGTACAAGAGAGCCCATACTAAGTCTTTTAAGATAAATTACTTCCTTATTAACTGCTTCAAACATTCTCTTCACTTGATGAAATTTACCTTCATGAATCGTAACATGAATGAAGGAAATTTCTCCTTCTTCTAAAATTTCAAGATGAGCAGGTAATGTAGTAAACTCTTCTTCTAAGGTAATTCCCTTAGCAAAAATCTCAACATCCTCATTACTTACCCTACCTCTTACTTTAGCAAAATATACTTTTGGAACTTTCTTTTTAGGTGATAAAAGTTTGTGAGCTAAATCACCATCATTGGTAATTAACAATAAACCTTCGGTATCTTTATCTAATCTTCCAACTGGAAATAAATCTTTATTCGCACTATCAATCAAATCAACTACTGTACTTGCAAATTTATCTCTTGTAGCAGAAACCACACCAGCTGGTTTATTTAACATATAATATTCAGTACGAATATAATTAATTTGATTCCCATCAAATACCACAATATCACTATTTGTATTTATCTTTATATCCGATGCTTTTACAACAGTATTATTAAGTAAGACTCTTCCTTTTCTAATATATTGTTTCACCTCACTTCTTGTCCCAACTCCCATATCAGCAAGGTATTTATCTAATCGAATTTGTCCACTCATATTGTATCCTCTCTCTTCTACATCCATCTCCAACTTGGTAGATATTTATTTTTTAATGTTGTATTGGCTAATTTACCAAATCCAAGTGGATAACCATCTACACAAATTAATTGTAGACCGTCCTTGTAAGCTCCTTCAATTTGTATCGTTTCGCATTTCAAATATTTTATTACATCCCCATCCTCAGATGATAGATTAATGCAATTTTTGAATTCATTTTGCTTTAGTGCTACAGCAATTGCTTGATTGGGTTCAAAGCGATTTTTCTTTATTTCACCAAGTAATAAACCAGAACGAAGAATTCTAAGTCCTTTTAAGTTCGGTAGCTTATAAGGTAACAGATATATTTTATCTTCAATTATATCAATTTGCTCGAAATCAAGAGTGAAATTAAGCATATTTATAAAATCCATAGCTTCTTTTGGCAATTGGATCTTTTTATTGTTATAGTTATACATACTTTGAATTTGCTTTCTTTCTTTCGAATCATCTCTTATTTCAGCATTTTTTTGTAATAAGCAAATAAAATGTCCTTCACCCTTAATTTTATGAGGCCAAATTCTAATTGCATTCTTTAATTCCTCTGGTCCATCTACCCAGTTAGGTTTTCCAAAATCAAATCCTTCATAGGATACATTACTTTTTGTTAACGGATTTACCACTCTAAACTCTGGATATTCCTTAAGTAAGTATTTTATGGTGCCTTCATTTTCTTCTGGTGAAAAAGTACAAGTGGAGTATAACATAAAACCACCAGGTTTTAGCATTTTGGCAGCACTGATTATAATCTCTTTTTGAATCTTTTCATAATAATCAACTCCACGCTCTTCCCAATCTTTCATAATAGCTGGGCTTTTTCGAAACATTCCTTCTCCAGAACAAGGAGCATCGACTAGAATCTTATCAAAGTACTCTGGAAAATAACTTTCTAACTTAGTAGGTGACTCACTAACTACAATGGCATTTTGAACTCCAAATAACTCAATGTTTTTAAGTAATGCTTTTGCTCTTGAGTTACTAATATCATTGGATATTAATACACCCTTCCCTTGTAATTTTGCAGCTAGTTCTGTACTTTTGCCACCTGGAGCAGCACATAAATCAAGTACTTTATCATAAGGATTAACAGGCAATAAATTAGCCGGTATCATTGCACTTGGCTCTTGTATATAATAAAGTCCTGCGTGATAATATGGATGTCTTGCTGGCTGTTCTGTGGAATCATAATAAAATCCATTTTCAATAAAAGGAATGGGCTCTAATTTAACTGGACTTATATCTTGAAATTTATTTGGTGCAATTTTTAAAGTATTTACTCTTAATCCAGTGTGATGTTTATCTAAAAAACTATCTTTGTAACTTTCATACTCCTCTTTAAGCAAGTCTTTCATCCGTTCTTCAAATGCAATCGGTAATATCATCGTGTTCTCCTATAAACTCTATCTTAAACTCTGAGCTCGATATCCTTCAGATATAATATCAAGCTCATGACTAAATTTCGCTAATTGATCGACATCCCCTGTCTCATATAGTTTAAAAAATTCATCTTGAATCTTAACTACTTCTCTCTTATTGGCAACCTTATATAGATTTTGAATATTATTTAGTATGTCTGCTACAATATTTGCCTTAATCTTAAAGGAATTTTGTGCATCCATAATTTCATCTCTGACTTCTGACATCTCATTATCTAAAACTATAATCGCATCTGCTGCCTTTGTTAAGCGACTTCTAATATGCTCAGGTATATTTTGACGATACTTATATTGTAGTGAATGTTCAATGGTAGCCCAAAAATTCATTGCTAAGGTGCGAATTTGAATTTCAGCTTGTATTTCTTTTGTACCTCTTAAGGTTTGTACGGTATATACTATAATTAAATGATAGCTTCGATATCCGCTTGGTTTCATATTCGTAATATAATCTTTTTGACTTTTAATACACATATCCGTTCGCTTGTTAATGATCTCTACTACCTTCGCAATATCCTCCACAAATTGACATATAATTCGAATTCCTGCTATGTCCTCAACTTTTTCTTCAATGTCGGATAAGGGGATTTGCTTTTTTTGAGCTTTTTCCAATATACTCGATATGGTCTTCACTCTCCCATGAACTTGTTCTATTGGAGAATATTCACCCATTTTACGATATTCTTCAATAATATGGTTGAATTTCACAACCAATTCGTCGACTGCTAATACATATGGATCTAATATTTCACGCCATAACTGTATCTCCATTTTCTCACTCCTTACCCCAAAATTATTAACTAGATTATTATATCACATTACATGGATTTAAGGAATTATTTTATTCCAGTAATTATATTATTCAAGGTATTTAAGTATATAGTAAGGATTCACACTTATCTCACCAAAAGGAGCATTTACATAGATCCCAAAATGTAAATGCACTAAAAACTCACCCTTAGTACCTTCGTCTCCATAACCACTATCTCCCATGTAGCCTAAGAAATCTCCTGCTTTCACATAATCCCCTACACTTAAATTATCCGCATAGGAATCTAAATGTGCATAGTAAAAATATCCACCATGTTTACTTCGAATACCTACTCGATATCCTCCTTGGGTAAGCCAACCTAATTTCTCAACAACTCCATCCGTTACACTTACAACTTTATAGACTCCTGCTAAATTAATCATGGGCATTAAATCACAACCTTCATGCCTTCTATTTCCACCAAAGCTGCGATGAGCATTCCAAGTATCCGTATAAGTAACATTAAGAGAACCATCTGCATTTGCTATAACAGGAAATACCTTTAAGTCACTAATAATTGCTTTATAATACTCATTAAGTTCTATAAAATTAACATCTTTTTCTAATTTCGCAGCTAAATACTTTAGGTTTTTCTTTCGATTTCTATTATTATGTAATAAATCAAAATTATTTAATAACATTTCCATAGTAAAATAGGGTATCGCAGTTTGATTACCATCTTCTCTCTTCTCTTCTTTTTTAATCTGTTTTATTACATGCTCGAGGTGGTCTTTTGATACATTCAATTGCCTAAATGCATCATAGTTTATCCCTTCTGATTTTATCCTATTATATGCCATGTATAAATAAAGTTTGTTAAGAGTCCCTCCAACAATAGAAAAAATAGTAATAGCTATAACAAGATAAAAGAATAAAATCTTTCTTTCCATTCCAAATATTATATTTTTCTTATAATAAGTTCTATGTTTTCTTACAATCATGATGCCCCCTTATTTTCCTGTACTATTTTATTATATGCATATGTAGAAGGGACATTCATGAAAGTCCAAAAAAGGCTCTAAATCAGGGATTTATATCTCACATGATTTAGAGCCTTTCATTATTTAATTTCCAAATATAAAAGTATGAAGTTTATTTACATTAACTTCAAGGTCTGGTATTAACACTGACATCTTTCTAATATATCCTTCTTCAAAACTATTATCTACTGGTATTCTAAAGTTTTCAATATTAGATAATCCCATTGTTACCCCTTGCCTTAGATAACCTTCTAGTTCTTTACTATCAATATCCGTAGTAAGAAGTGGTAAGATGTCGTTAAACATAAAAACTAACTCTGCTATATTCTTGGATTTATATTTATCAAAAATAGCATTTAATAAAATACGTTGCCTTGATGTTCTACCATAATCATTTAATTCATTATTTCCTGTTGCAACATATCGAATTCTACAATAACCAAGAGCTTGATTCCCATTTAAGGTTTGTGTTCCTGCTTTTACATTACGATATTCTGGTTTCGATATATAGTTCGTCGTATTAAGATAATTTGCTTCCTCTTTCGTTAAGCTTATGGTTACTCCACCTAGCTTATTAATAATAGCTTCAAAATCTTCAAAGCCTACTAAAACATAACCATCTAATTTTACATCAAAGTTTAGTTCTATCGTCTTGTACAATAAGGGTACACCACCAATTTCATAGGCAGCATTAAGTTTATTATCTTTATATCCTGGTATCTGCACTAAAACATCACGCATTAATGAAGTTAATTTAACAGACTTATTTTTTGTGTTCATGGTCGCAATTATCATTAAATCTGTACGACCTCTGCCACCACCTGATTCGATTGCTTCTTCACCAAGTAAAAGTATATTAACAACCCCTTCCTCCCATCTTGCTCCATCATCGGAATGAGAGGTATTCCAACTTACATTGGCATCTTTAATGGATTCCGGATCTAGGGCATCTGCATTCTCTATAACATCATCCTGAACTTCCTGTATTATAACATCACTTCCGTCATTATAGGTCATTTTTCCATGTGCATAGTCAGCTGCAGTTTCAAATATTAGATCTCTCCCAAATGGTGTAAGAATTAAAATAGCCAATGCTAGAACTATGGTTAATAAACTTACACCGACAACCTTTAATACTTTAATTGGAAAATATCCATAACGATTTATAGATTTTACTTCGTCTATTTCATTATTATCAAGTTCTCCACAAACTTGTTTTGCTAAAGACTGACTAATATCTTCTAATAGATCATCCTCTTTTGCAACTACTATCATATCTTTATCCAGTGGTTCATCCATGTCATCTAACCACTTTAGTATATCAAATTCATCATCTGTAATAGAATCTAATGTATCATCATAACTAACTTTAGGTGTACTACTATCATTACTATTTACATTATCCTTATTCATTCGAAATCTCCTGTAATTTGATATGTTGCTTGGTAATAAATGTTATTATATCACAAGGCAAAGAATTTGTAAAATTATTCTATGGAAGCCATTCCTTCCTTAAAAGTTATATCATAAGATATACTTTCAATATAATTATAAAACTCATCCTTTTTATCTTCATTAATAAATTTAGTCATAGCGCTTTCAGCAAAACATGGTAGTAAACTTAATTGAACCTCATTCTGGTCATTTAATGTAACTTTTAATAAAGCAGTTTGATTAATTGTGTTATAAAAAATAAAATTTCCAAGGCTATATACAATTGGTTTACCATTGTAATACTCAATTCCCTGAAGTACATGTGGATGACTTCCCACTACTAAATCAGCACCGGCATCAATATATTGCTTAGCCATATTACGTTGATAGGCTTCAGGACGTGTATTTTTTTCAATTCCCCAATGTACATAGACTACGACAT
>JAFAEB010000256.1 GCA_023424235.1 Bacillota bacterium | reverse complement strand
GGCTATGTAAACCCCACTCGAAGCAAGACCGAATTGAAAGCGATACGGCGGCCCGTCGTGCTTTAGGGTAGGTCGCAGTTTGCACAATTATTCCTTTGGAATAACATTCCTTCGGAATGAGCAAATGAGCTATTTTGGTAACAAGTAGCAAAGATAGAAGATCATCTAATACAGAACTCGGCTTATAGTACTGCTCCTAACAAATAATTAAAACATTCACTTTTAGTGGGTGTTTTTATTTTTGTATTGATTTAAATAGATTTTTATCTATTTAATGAATTGAATATTGCATATTTCTGTTATAATGGTATATAATACTAAGAGATAGAACAAGAAAATGAGTTTTTTTGTTCTAAATAATGGAGGTATAATATGAAAAAGAAACCATTTGTTCCGTTCAATCTTCCGATGCCAGAATTATTAGATATGAGTGTATTAATGTTTCCACTTATGGAGGCTGTAAAAAAAATTGCAGTATACAATGAAAAGTTAAAATCTACAAAGGTTAATCATACAAATTTATTAGAATTATTCGCTTTAAAAGAAGCAGTAGAATCTACAAAGATTGAAGGCACACAAATTACAATGGATGAAATGTTAAATTATCGTGCTGTAGAAAGAAATGCAACGAGTGACATTTTAGAAGTAGTTAACTATATGAATGCGCTTAGAATAGGAAGAGAGTTACTGAAAAAATATCCAATTGGAAGCACGTTGATTAGAAAATTACATCAAGTGTTGATGCAAGGTGATGCAAGAGGTAGTTCAAGTGTAGTGGCTGGAGAATTTAGGAGAATTCAAAATTATCTTGGCCCAGTTGGAGCAACAATAGATACAGCAACATACATTCCACCAGAGCCTCAATTAGTTGATGATTATATTGGGAACCTAGAAAAATATATTAATCAATATAATAAGGACTTACCCCTAATTAAAGTAGCATTAATGCACTCTCAATTTGAGACAATTCATCCATTTGCTGATGGGATCGGCCGTACAGGTAGAATACTTATACCTTTATTTTTATTCAGTGAGAATGTAATCGATGAACCTAACTTTCTAGTTAGTGAAAGTTTAGAACAAGATAAATATAAATACTACACTTTGCTCAATAATACAAGAGTCTTTATTCCTAATAAAGAAGATGAACCGGTAGAATATGATAGTAAAATATCTGAAGCAAAAAGTAGTATGACAAATTGGGTGGAATTTTTCTTAGAATCTTGCATTAGGCAAGCAGATAAGAACATACTAAAGATTGATAAAGTAAATCATTTGTATGAAGTTACTATTAACAAAGCAAAAGAAATTTCTAATACAACTAAATTGATTGATGTTATTGACATTATATTTAAGTATCCGATATTCACCACAGCAAAAATACGTGAGGAGTTAGAAATTTCAATATCCACTTTGAATATATATTTGAATAAACTGTGTGAGCATAAAATTATATATTCCGATGGTGCTGCTCGTAATAGAAAATATTATTTCTACGATTTAATGAGTATTATAAGATAAGTATAAATAAGAAAGAACGAAACACTTGCGTTGCAGGTGTTTTTTGTTACATAATTGATGATTTATTGTAAGAAAAAAGTAAAGACTTTTTATAGTGATTATGCTAGTATGAAAGAAAAAGTAACGATATAAATGATTGAATAATTCTAGGTAGAATGCAGAATGGAGTGTGATAATAATGGATAAGACAAGTATTTTAGTTGTAGATGATGATAAGGAGATAGCTGAGTTAGTTGAGATTCATTTAGTAAGTGATGGTTATGAGGTGTTTAAAGCCTATAATGCGAAACAAGGTTTTGAAATACTTGAAAAAGAAGACATTAAGCTAATCATACTTGATATTATGATGCCTGGTATTGATGGACTTAATATGTGCAAATCGATTCGAGAAACAAGTACAATTCCCATTATTATGCTAAGTGCAAAATCAGCTGATATTGATAAGATTATAGGGCTTAGTACAGGAGCAGATGACTATGTAATCAAACCTTTTAATCCACTTGAATTAACTGCCCGTGTAAAATCTCAATTAAGAAGATTTACCAAGTTTAATCCCGGTTCTCATGATGACAACAAAGAAAAGGAAATTGTAGTGAATCATCTTGTGATTAATAAGGATGACCATCGTGTAAAGGCATATGAAAAGGAAGTTAAACTTACCCCGATTGAATTTGATATTCTATATTTGCTTGCATCGAATCCAGGTAGAGTATTTAGTACTGTTGAAATCTTTGAGAGAGTATGGAATGAAAAGATGTATGAAGCCAACAATACAGTAATGGTTCATATAAGAAGGCTAAGGGAAAAGATAGAAATGGATTCAAGGAACGCGCAAATCATAAAAACTGTCTGGGGAGTAGGCTATAAAATTGAAAAATAGTATTTTTAAAAGTTTTCGTTTTGAGATTGTGTTATACAGTTTGCTTAGTTTAGTATATACCATTCTAACAGAAGCTACTGTATTTTTTGGCATTTATTTAATATATCATATCTTAAAAAAAGATACCATATCAATGGATTCTAACCTACTAAATAATGATATTAATTCTTTTACAACGGATAACTATCTGAATAATAACATGAATCGAATCCCTATGGAATCTAGAAATGATTCTGGACTTGGTTCTGGATTTATGTTTGTGTTAGTACTTGTAGCTATTGTTTTAGGTGTTATTCTATTTATCACCTATTTTCTAGTACTTACAAAAAAGTTTGTAATCTATTTAGAAGAGATTGAGCGAGGAATTACAGAGCTATCCACTGGTAATTTTAACTCTCGTATAAAAATTAAAAATGAAGATGAATTTGCTTTAATAGCATCCAAATTAAATAAAATGGCGGATGATATTAAGTCATTAATAGAAAATGATAGAAAAAATGAGAATACAAAAAATGAACTAATTACAAGTGTGGCCCACGATCTTAGAACGCCACTTACTTCTGTTATTGGTTACTTAGAGCTTGTATCGGTAAAAAGTAAATTAGATACAGAAGTAAAGCAAAGATACATTGAAATTGCGTATCACAAATCCAAGCATTTAGAAAAGCTTATTGAAGACTTATTTGCTTATACGAAATTTACCTTTGGAGAGGTAACGCCAGAGCTATCTCATATTGATATGGTGAAGTTTATGAATCAATTAGTAGATGAATTTTATCCAAGTTTTGTAGAGTTTGGCTTAGATTATGATTTTATTACGGATGAACAAAGAGCAGTTGTTTATGGTGATGGAAATTTACTAGCACGAGCCTTCGGAAATCTGATTAGTAATGCAATTAAATACGGAAAAGACGGGAAAAGAGTGGAGATTAAACTTCATAAAGAGAGTGATAGAGTAGTGGTATCTGTAATTAATTATGGTAAGTTAATACCTGAGGAGGACTTAGATAGGATATTTGAGAGGTTTTATCGTGTAGAGAATTCAAGATCCAATGAAACAGGTGGAACAGGTCTTGGCCTTGCCATTGCGAAAAGTATTATAGATATGCATGATGGCACGATTGCTGTTAAAAGTGATTTAAATGGTACCGTTTTTCAGGTTATGATAAATGAAAAAAAATCAGAAGGATAGAAAGGCAGGGGTGACTAATGAATCAAATAAGTGAGCATAAAAGGAGCAGATTAGCCATCCTTTTACTATTTATATTTATAATTAGCTTTTTTACAATGCCACATATAAAGGCAGCCAAAACGGATGAGAATGACTCCTATACTTTCTCGATAAGGAAGGATTATAACATCGACGTAACTATTAGCTATGGTTTTGAAAGTAATGCAAAGTATGGACGATATATGGGCATACGTATTCACATGACCAACCATTTAGATGAGTTTATTGGACGCATCGATGTTATGGCTCCAAAACAAGAGAATAATACAAAGTACGGAAAAGAAATTGTAATTAAGAAGGATGAGACGAAGGAATACTTTCTTACCTTACCTGTTACGGATGACACAGGTATTCTTCAAGTGAAAATTCTTGATGAAAAAAATAAAGTACAACTTGAAGAATATTTTCATATAAACATTGGAAATTACGTCCATGAAACCTATATCGGTCTATTAAGCGATCGTATCGAAGAGCTATCTTATATGGATAGTATTGGTACTAGAGTGTTTTACCTAGATGAATTCACTATGCCAGAAGATTATCTAGGTCTAGATTTATTAGATGTCATCGTAATTAATGATTTTGATACCAAAAGGCTTAGTAGTAATCAATTAAAAGCACTAGACAAGTGGGTAATGAATGGTGGTACCTTGGTGCTTGGTACTGGTGAATCTTATAAAGAAGTTATAGATGGACTTAATCCTAGATTTTTTAATGACAGCAAAGAGGGCTTTACAAAGCAAGATATTTTGGTTGATGATAAAGCTATCGATAAGTTAACGGAAACGATATCAAAGTATTTAGAAGATAGAAGATTACTTTATGAAAATATTAAAGGTAGAAATGAGATATTATTATCAAAAGGATTAGATACCATTTCTATGGATAACACTGGTATTAGTGATGAAGCCAGAGAATTTATTGGTAAATTTAAAGTTGAAAAAATGACCGTAACTCTAGCGCCAATTCATTTAGAAGATGGTAGGAATGTATTAGTAGTTGATAATCAAGTTATAATGGAGGATATTTTAGTTGGAAAGGGAACGATTCAACTATTTCGTAGCGATTTAAGTCTTTCAAAAGACATGATAACAACTGGATATCGTACAGTAACATATATTTTAGAACATTTAAGTGAATCCAAAAAGAATCAGCTTCGATATGAATATTATGGTGATTATACCAATTATAATATTATCGGAAGTATGTCTTATACAGATACCAATAATATTCCCAATGTATTAACATACTTTGTAATTCTTATCTTGTATATAATTATTGTTGGTCCAGTAACTTATATTATATTAAAGAAAATAGATAAACGTAGCCTAACATGGATCTTGGTACCAGTAATTTCAATTTTGTTTACCTTAGTTGTCTTTGTGGTAGGTGGTAAAACTAGAATTAAATCTCCTTATGTTGGCTATATTGAATTGTTAACCTATGATAAGAATAATACGGTATTAGATGAAGTGTATTTTTCTTTGACTTCACCGAATAATGATACCTATACTACTACAGTAGATAAGAAATATCAGGTTAAGGAACTGAGGGATAGTAGTTATAACTATCACATGGAGAATTTAAACCCTAAAAATAAAGCAAACTTAATAAAATACGTAACATCAATTACAAGTGGATTTGATGATACCATTATTAGAGTTGAGCAAAATCCTGCATTTACCCCAATTTATTATCAAGCCAAAGATACCTATACTGGTGATAATAAATTAAAAGCAGATATTTCCTATCACGGTGGTAAGATAATGGGAACGGTCTATAATGGTTTTGAATTTGATTTAAAAAATGCTTTGCTAATAAGTGATGACTATATAGTTAATTTAGATATCCTTAACAAAGGTGAAGGTGTAAATATAAATAACAAAGATAATAAATTTATATCCATAAGAGATGAGATTTATGATGATAAATACTTAGCTCAGTTAACTGGTGGCTCTTTGGATGCTAAGATTCAAACGAGTGAAGTAAGAAGGAAATCAAGTATTTTAACTTACTTAATTGATAATTATTTAAAGGGTTTAAATGATAGTTTTATACTTGGTTTTATAGATAGTAAGGAAGCAACAGAGGATACATCTACAAACCAATTAGTTAAAGAGTTAGAAGCTAATATGGATGTATATGGAGCCAAAGTTATCGTACTACCTGTGGATGTAAATTATAGAAAAGATAATAAAATCTTTTATTCATCCATTGACTCTTATCTTAATTTAGAAGGGGAGTCAGAAGATAGGTATTACTTAACTAAATATTTAAACGCGGATAAAACTTATGAATACATCATTCCGGATTCAAAAGAAATTACTTCTTTTGAATATTTAAATAGTCGTAATCGGGAAATTGAACTAGATTATATGAAAGAATTTAAAGGTAATATTTATTTTTATAATTATAATACCAATGCTTATGATGAGGTGTTTTCTAATAATACTAGTGTAACCAGTGTAGCTGATTATATTAAGGAAGATAAATTACTTGTTAAGTATGAGCCAGATATATCCTTAAATAGTAGTCAGGTAGTTACTCCTAATATATCCTTTTGGAAGGAGGATGCTTATGCTAGAGATTAAGAATTTAACAAAAAATTATGGTAAATTTACTGCCTTAGATAATTTGAACTTAAAAATAGACAAAGGGAATATATTTGGTTTTGTTGGTCCAAATGGTGCCGGAAAAACCACTACCATGCGAATTATTACTGGTTTGCTTATGGCTGATTCTGGTTCTGTTTTTGTTGATAAAGTAGATGCCCTAAAAAACTCAAAGGATCTAAAAAGTAAAATAGGTTATATGCCGGATTTCTTTGGGGTATATGATAATTTAAAAGTAATGGAATATATGGAATTCTATTCTTCTTTATATGGCATTGTTGGGAAT
>JAFAEB010000237.1 GCA_023424235.1 Bacillota bacterium | reverse complement strand
CTTCCAACCATCATCGACACCATCTTTATTCCATCCGAGAGATTCCCATAATATTAGTACTGCTATGCGTGTCTTATTGTCGTAAATACCGTCTATTTTGAGTAGGGCATATAAACCCTCGAGTTTTTCATTTAAGCGTGTCTGTAGCCATTTTACATCTTCCTTTGAGGATTCTTTAGTAATAGTTTTGGTTGGTGTAATCATTCGGTTTCTTACATCATTTCTAAACCCATCCATGGTCTTACCATGTTTAGGGAACCAATGCATTACATCTGCGTGATTGGATCCATATCCAAGCTGATATACCTCGCTATGACATAATATATCTTTAGTAGGGGATAGGTCATATGTAAGACATAGATGTGCAAAAAGGTCCACTGCATTGTTATAGACTTTTTCAAAATAGTTTTTATTCATTTCAATATCATATCCTATCATGGTACCGCCATTATATGTGTGTCCTTTTGGTTCACAAATTTCTACACCAATTGCACAGGTATTATATGTTCCATTCTTACCACTGCCTACATGCCATGCTCTATAATCCCATGGAAGAGTTTGCACTATTCTATCAGCTTCAACGAATGCATGTACAGAAACACTAGCAGTAACAGTATTCCAGTTATTGATTACACCATCACATTTAGGTTGTGCTACACCCAATGAGTGCAGCACTAATTTAGTTGGTTTAATTTTAGTTGGGTTAGTGTAACAACGGTTCTTTGTAAGATAATTTAGTACTAGTTTCAAATTATTCCTCCTTGATCTTTGCCTTGTCCTCAACTTGTCTCTTAATGTTTTTAACTAAAGGCATTAAAAAAGGCGGTATTGATACTCCAATGTCCACCATGTTTTCGAGTATGCTTATAATCTCGTTAGCTATAAGCCATACAGTTACGATAATACTAATTAAGTAAGTGAAAGGTAGTGCAATGCCTATTGATGCAGATGTACCGATTAATAGCCAATCTAACAGTGCTCCTACGATTATTAATAGCCACATACATACTTTTTTTGCTATACCACGGATACTCTTATAGCTGTTAATAGTTTGATTACGGAATGGACTTGCTACTAATCCGGTACTATAATCAATGAGATTACATAATACCAACACTATCGCTGGTATTGCCAATACTCCCAACCATGACGATATGACTGCAAAAATACTTGTAAAAATCGTTTTTTCCTTATTCATATAACCCTCTTTCCTTGGCAAATTAGCCAAAAAATAATTATTTTTTTCTACACTTACTAAACTTGTAATTAATATTATTTAATGATAAATTAATATCGTGTAGTTAATACATGGGATAGGCATTGTAATTGACCGTGATTGTGCCTATCCCCACTTCTAAATAAGATTTGTATAATTAAAAGCACCATCTCGGATGCTTTGATTCTGTTGTATTTTATTTACATTTTAGTTGTGCTTAGATGCTTAATGTGATATAATATTTATATACCATTAGGTGTGCAAAAGAGATAATCTATTTTAGTCCAGGGGGATAGATTATCTCTTTTTTTATTCTTTAGTTGTGTCGCAATCGTACAAGATTGTTTATTAAAATCAATATCTCTCATAATTATTGTAAATTGGCATTCTTCGTCTTAGTTCCTCGTTAACAGTTCTAACTTCACATCCTTGAGCTTTTGCGTAATTTACAAACTCGGTAAATGCTGTTCGAAATGCTTCCGTTCTACAACTAGGATAAGCGGAATGAACACCGACTACAAACCAACCATTGCAAGCAACTGCTTTATCCACTAACGTTTTTATTTTGGAAAGATTATTTTCACTTTCAAAAGTATAGCGATACAATTCATATCTATGATTTGGTGCAAGGGTATATGGGTTTTCAATCTGCTCCTGTTGAGTGTATCTAATCATAGATTCAAAACCCCACTTGATAGCAAGAGACTTCAATTCTTCATCATATTCACCAAATGGAGTTACCCAACAAGCTTTATAATCAGTAAATCCATATCTATGAAGATCCTGTAACCCATGAACTAAATCAGATTCAGCGTTTGCAAGATTTCTATCTGCTTTACGGTAAAAAACCCCTTGTGTATAACCATGAGTTATTATTGTGAATCCTTCCCTTTCATAACTTAGCAATAAATTAATAAAGTTATTATTATTCTCAATATTACTTGTAAGGCAAGCAAAACTAATTTTGACACCAATTGTATCGCAAAATGTTTTTAATTCAGAGACAACATCCATACCTGCTGTATCATCGTCAATAATACTTATAACTGGTTTCAAAGTTGCATTTTCATAAAGATTTCGATATCCATTTGTCTTTTTAAATTCATCAACTTCATAGTTGTTAATAATAGACATATATTCAAATGTAGGAGCAATACCGTTTTTACCAGTTGCTCTAATATATCTAACATTATCACCCACCGTTATAGTCATTTCTGTGACAGTTGTAGGGGCAGAAGTTAATGTAGCTATTAATTTCTTATCCTTATCATATGTTGCAACTGTTCGATAAGACGTAAGAAATAAATTTGAAATCTTTAGTGTTAATTTTGGTATTACTTCAATGTAATTAGTAGCACATGAATCAACATCAGAAGCAAAATTACCTTCAGAACCAGTATATCTTGAAATGTATATACCGTTGGTTACGGAAATAGTTCCAAATATATAGTTTTGATTTTTAACAAAATTTTCTAGTTTATCTGTCTTCGCCAATGCGTTTTTTATACTCTCTTTAACAACAGTCATACTATTAATTAATGGATTTGGTTTTATAACTAATAAGTTCTTTTGATTTTTATATGTTGATACTCGCATAAACTTAGCATTTTCTGGAACGTTTATAGTTGTCAATGTTCTGTAAGAAAATCCATTCTCTGCTGAAATAAAATTTTTGTTTTCATCATAAAACGCATGTCGTGAGTTATCATTACCAACATAAGTTAATAACCTAACACCATAATTTATTTCGATGTAGTCAGTGGCACTGTAACCTGCGTCTGAAGTAGTTGTTCCACTACTGTTAATAAAAATTCCGTCTGTTAGTGTATACGAGTAAGCACCTAAATCCATTCTCAAATTATCAGTATTTACAGATAGTTCTGACATGTTTTGATTAATCTTTGATGAAAAGGTTACAGCATCTACAAATTCAGAAACATTCGCCACCTCTGATGTATTATCGGTGTTTCTAGCTATCATTGCTTTGAAAGATGTTCCTGCTGGTATTGTATACGAAATAGTTTTGAATCCAAGATCTGTTGTGAATGCACCATTAACAAAAGCGTGAAGTGCAATTCTAAATCCTTCTTTAATCACCAATGTTATATCTCTATTAAATGTTATAATTGTATCTGTTGCGACTCTATATTTAAATGCTGTTTGA
>JAFAEB010000190.1 GCA_023424235.1 Bacillota bacterium | reverse complement strand
CTATACATATAATACATAGCAGTTCTTGATATTCTCTTAATTTTCCTAAAATCTACAGCTTCTTCAGGAAATCCCATATTCGCATTTGATCTATATTTAACTTCAATAAATACTAAATAGTTTTCATGTTTTGCTATAATATCAATTTCGCCTGATTTTGTATAGACATTTTTATCGAGGATTATATATCCTTCTTTAATAAGATATTCAACTGCTATTTCCTCTTGTTTGCTACCCATTTCTCTTTTATTATACATATAAAAAAGACCTTTCACCTATAATTTTCTAGCTATTAGCTTTCGTCTTTATGGTTTTCAATTTACCTCTACTTAAGTTTATAGTTTACTTTTTATATGATCCATTTTATCGACAAATACTAATATTTCAGCAACTACATTATACAATTCCTTTGGTATATAATCACCTATGGAAAGTTTCGATAATGTGTTTGCTAATGGTTCATTTTTTGTAATTGGAATATTATGCTCCTTACCACCTTGAAGTATTTTATCTGCTAGATATCCTCTTCCTGTTGCTAGAACCCTAGGTGCTTCTTCATTTGGATCATAGCTTAAAGCTACTGCGGTCTTATTCATATCTGGTTTTTTTTGCTTAATTTTATTTACATTACTATTATCCATAATAATAAACCATACCTTTCCAAAGCCTACTTACTTTTTCTGATAGCTACTAAGTAAGCAGTAAAAATCACGCTAACCATCAACTGAAAATAGTGCTTAAAAACTACTAGTTACTTTTGTTTACATTTAACCTTTATATAAAATTCTTTATAAAACTCATTCTATGTAAAGGGCTTGGACCATATTCCTTTAATGCTTCAATATGTTTTGATGAACCATATCCTTTATTTGAAGCAAAATCATACATAGGAAATAAACCATCATAGGCTCCCATTATCCTATCCCTTGTTACCTTAGCAATAATACTTGCTGCAGCTATCGATATACTTTTAGCATCACCTTTTATAATAGGGACTTGCTTGATATCAACTCCTGGTATAGTAACAGCGTCATTTAAGAGTAGGTCAGGTTTTACTTTAAGATTATTAATAGCCTGCTTCATAGCTTCATAAGTCGCATTTAATATATTAATTTCATCTATTTTATTCGGTGGAATACTACCAACACCAACTGCTATTGCTTTTTCCATAATCTCATCATATAACTCTTCTCTTTTCTTCTCAGTAAGTTTTTTAGAGTCATTGATGTAGAGAATGCTGCAGTCTTTTGGTAAAATTACAGCACAGGCAACAACAGGGCCAGCAAGTGGCCCTCTACCTACTTCATCAATACCACAAATATACGAATACTCATTATATTTATTTTCATAAATCTTCATATTTTCAATTCGTTCTAATTCACTAGCATATTTAACGAGTTCTTTTTCGTACTTTTGAACTAATTTTATTACACCGGCACGATCATCATTTCTATATTTATTTAAAATTCCTTCTAAATTATCTATACTTGCTTCACTAAGTTCTAGTTTAATATCTGAAATTTTTATATCCATAGCTAACTCCAATCTATATAAGAATTAATCTTTAGCTTATTATACCAAGATTTCATTATCTAATTTATCTTGCTTCTTTTCTGGAAATTCTAACGTAATATTACCAAGTCTACCATCTCTAAAATCGTCCACTAAAATACTAGCCGCTTTATTAAGATCGAAATCGCCACCTTTAATTTTACATGCCCTTACCGTCGCAATTTGCTCTAAAACCTGTATTGGTTCGGTAATATCTGTAGGTACACTGTAACGTTCTCTTAATGTAGTCGCATAGTGTTCTAGTAAAAACTTAATTAACTCAATGGACAAATCACCAATGTTTAGAATTTCTTCTCGAATTGATCCAATAAAAGCTAAACGTAAGCCAACTACTTGGTCCTCGAACTTTGGCCAAAGAATTCCTGGTGTATCAAGTAGTTCAATTTGCTTACTAATCTTTATCCATTGCTTTCCCTTAGTTACCCCAGGCTTATTACCGGTCTTTGTACACGCTTTACCTGCAAAACTATTTATAAAAGTTGATTTACCAACATTCGGTATACCAACAACCATAGCTCTTATTGGTCGATTTAATATTCCCTTACGCTTATCTCGCTCGATTTTCTCTTTACAAGCTAATTGTACTACATCATTAACTTTTCTCACTCCAGTACCACTTTTTGAATTCACTAATGCTACATAATAACCTTGTGCTTCAAAATATTTTTTCCAAGCCTCCGTATAATTTGCATCTGCTAAATCATATTTATTTAAGAGAATAACTCTTGATTTATTTTTCGCTAGATCATCAATATCTGGATTTTTACTACTTAGTGGAATTCTAGCATCAACTAGCTCCACTACTACATCAATTAATTTTATATCTTCCTGCATCATACGTCTTGCTTTGGTCATATGTCCAGGATACCATTGAAAATGCATCTATTCTACCTCTTTCTCTTGGTTAAGTGTATCAATAAAAGCAAACTCATTGCTTCTAATCCACGCTTTTCCTATTATATCTTCTGATAGGATATTACCTATATTAGCAAATCTACTATCTTCGCTATTGTTTCTATTATCACCTAGAACAAAATACTCATTTTCATCTAATTGTATTTCTTCAAAGGCTAGTCCACTATTAATAATTACATCAAGATTCATTCTTTCATCTAACAAAGAACCATTAACGTAAATCTTTCCATTGTCAATTTGAATTGTTTCACCAGGTAGTGCAATAATACGCTTTATATTATAAAAACTATGTTCCTTATCACTTTGCTTAAATACAATTATATCAAACCTTTTTGGTTGGGTAAAACGATAAGCAAACTTATTAATAATAATTTTATCTTGATCCAATAAGGTAGACTCCATTGAATCTCCTAACATAGTTGTTCTTTCGATTGTAAAATTCACGATGTAATAAGCTAATGCAATCACAGCACTTATTTGTATAATCCATAGAATTGCCTTAACTATAATCTTCTTTATTACAGGCCCCTTACTTTCCTTTTCAAAATCATATCTCATAATCGACTCCTATCACAAATATGAAATTTACTAACAATATCTAATACATTCTAAAAAAGGGACAATACCATAAGTACTTGTCCCTTCTCATTACATTAATTTGTATAGAATAATTATTTAATCGCTTCTTTAACTTTAGCTCTTTTACCTACTCTATTACGTAAATAATTTAATTTAGCTCTTCTTACTTTACCATGACGAATAACTTCGATTCTTTCAACACTTGGAGAATGTACTGGCCAAGTTCTTTCAACACCGATACCATTAGAAGATTTTCTAACTGTAAATGTTTCTCTAGCTCCACCATTTTGTCTCTTAAGTACAGTACCTTCAAAAATCTGAGTTCTTTCACGGTTACCTTCTTTAACTTTAGCGTATACTTTTACAGTATCACCTACGTTAAATTCTACAACATTTGCTTTAAGTTCAGCTGCTTCAATGTTTTTAATAATATTGTTCATTTTGTGACCTCCTTCATATTTAGATGTTCTTAATACCATTAATTTAGTTATTCTATAACTAATAAGCCTTAGCAATGTATTAGAGGACCATCCATCTCACAACAACTTACTTTAACATATATATTAATATAATGCAAGTACTTTATACAATTTAAATGTATATTTTTCATAATTTAATAAGGATATAGCTATAGAAATACCTTCATAAACAATTTAATCCCTAATGTATTATGAGCAAATATCTATCTCTAATATATTATCAGCTATACATCTATTCCTAATTTATTATCAACAATTCTTCTATATTTATAAGAATTTTAATGTAAGCAAAATATTATTCCAATTTATTCTTATCTAAATAGTCACTTAAAAATGCTTGTTCTTTTTTCGATAAGGTTGCTCTCTCCAATAAATCTGGTCGATTATTCGCTGTACGTATAATTGATTGCTCACGTCTCCATTGTTCTATCTTTGCATGGTGACCGGATAATAAAACTTTAGGTACTTCTTTCTCCATAAAAACTTCCGGTCTTGTATATTGTGGATATTCTAAAAGATTATCTTGGAGTGACTCAAATTCTGCGGATGTTTCATTATTAAGTACACCTGGTACTAGCCTTGAAATAGCATCAATCATAACCATTGCTGGTAACTCACCACCAGTTAATACATAATCACCTATGGATACATAATCTGTAACAATCATTTCTAAAACTCTTTCATCAATTCCTTCATAATGCCCACAAAGAAAAATCAGATCTTCTTCCTGTGCATACTCACTAGCCATACTTTGATTAAATACTTTTCCTTGAGGAGTTAAGTATATAAGTCGCGGTCTGTGATTTCCATTACCACTTTTCTTTTCATTTCTTGAATCGATGTGATCACGTAGATATTCATAGCTTCGATAAACAGGACCTGCTGCCATTACCATTCCTGCTCCACCTCCATAAGGATAATCATCAACCCTTTTATGTTTATCTAATGAAAAATCTCTGATATTAACTAGATTTAGGGAAAGTAAGCCTTTCTCTAATGCACGACCAGTTATACTTGTATGAAGACCATCTCTTATCATTTCAGGAAATAGTGTTAAAACATGAAAATTCATGGCTTACTCCCTTCTTATCTTAATCCAATAATCCATCTAATAAATGTACTTTTATTAATTTTGTTTCTACATTAACATCTAAGATACACTCTTTTATGGAAGGTAATAATATTTCCTTACCCTCTTTTGTGCTTACAACATATACATCATTTGCACCAGTGGCTAAGACTTCTGTCAATTCACCAAGCTCACTACCGTCTTCGGTAATTACTTTAGATCCGATAATATCATAGATAAAATATTCGTCTTTATTTAACTTTACAGCATTATCTCTAGTAACTAATAAATCCATACCCTTATATTTTTCTATATCATTAATATTATCGATTCCACGAAATTTTAAAATCACTTGATTTTTGAAGAACTTAACACCTTCAATCTCTAGATTGATCATTTCTTTATTGCTATCTAAAATGACATGTTTTAATTTTTTAAATCGATTATTATCATCCGTTGTAGGAAAAACTTTAACTTCACCTTTAATTCCATGTGTGGATGTAATAACACCAACTCTTAAGTAGTTTTCCATGTTGATCCTTTCTTACTCGTTAATCTTTGACATGAATGCTTCATAGATAACGATTTTGCCATTATAATATTATTAGATTATATTATAAAACAAGAACCCATGTTAAAGGCATGCCTTACCCTATGGGTTCTTGTTTCTAAATGTTATTGTAGTATTTCTACTACTACTTTTTTATCATCTTTCGTTGCAGCTGCTTTAACCACGGTACGTATGGATTTCGCAATTCTACCTTGCTTACCAATAACTTTACCCATATCTTCAGGAGCTACTTTTAATTCAACAATAATAGCTTTGTCTGTTTCTGTTTCAGTCACAACAACTTCTTCTGGATGATCAACAAGTGATGTGGCAATTACTCTTACTAATTCTTTCATTACTGACACCTCCACATGGATGTGAAATGTTTTTAGCAACAAAATCGTCGAT
>JAFAEB010000145.1 GCA_023424235.1 Bacillota bacterium | reverse complement strand
GAGTATAAGGGTTATATTGTTATCTCTGACCAAATAAAAGAAGACTCTGTGGAAACCATAAAGAAGCTACGTAGTATGGGTATAAAGAAACAGATTATGTTAACAGGTGATAATAAAAAAGTAGGAGAGAAGGTAGCAAAGGAACTAGGCTTAGATGAAGTTTATACAGATTTGTTACCTGATATGAAAGTAGATAAATTAGAAGAGTTGATTAAGAATAAAAACCCAAAAGAAAAGATTATGTTTGTAGGGGATGGAATTAATGACGCTCCAGTATTAGCACTATCCGATGTTGGAGTAGCAATGGGTGGACTTGGAAGTGATGCAGCCATAGAAGCTTCTGATGTTGTTCTTATGACCGATGAACCTTCGAAATTAATTAGTGGATTTTTAATTGCGAAAAAGACGAGAGAAATTGTTTGGCAAAATATTATATTTGCACTAGGAGTTAAATTGCTTGTATTAGTACTTGGTGCTGGCGGTCATGCTACTATGTGGGAAGCAGTTTTTGCTGATGTAGGAGTAGCGTTAATAGCAGTTTTAAATGCCATGAGGGCCATGAGATTTAGACCTTAATATTCGTATTATAACATCAATTTCAATCATATCGACACCTTTTTTTACCCATTAATCTAAAAATCCATAAAAAATTCATATTTAAGAACTATAATTTATTCATAAGTTTGTTGTAAGGCTTATTTACATGTGAGAAATTAAATGTGACACCGAATCTAATTGGAGGAAGAATGATTAATCAGGGGAAGAAAATATTAATTGTTGAAGATGAAGAGAAAATAGTTGAATTTATTGAATCTTATCTTATTAATAGTGGTTATTATGTCTATAAGGCATACACTGGAATCGATGGATTAGAGCTGTTTTATCAGCAGGATATCGATCTAGTTTTACTCGACTTAATGCTACCCGATCTTAGTGGAGAAGAAATATGTAAAAAAATACGTATGACTTCGATGGTTCCAATACTAATGATTACTGCCAAAAGTAGTGAAGATAGCATTATAAATGGGTTAAACATTGGAGCGGATGATTATATTACCAAACCCTTTAGTCCAAGGCAAATGGTAGCAAGGGTGAATGCTCTACTTCGAAGAACAAGTTCCATGGAAGAGGACGCCTTATCCTTTAATCATGGAGATTTAATCATCCATCAAAGTGAGTATAAAGTATATAAAAGAGAGGTCCTTGTGAGTTTAACACCAAGCGAGTTTAAGCTACTTATTACCTTACAAAGTCGTCCTAACAAAGTATTTACTAGGGAGGAGCTTATCTCATTAGCATTCGATGGTGATTATGGTGGGTATGATAGAACCATTGATTCTCATATAAAAAATCTTAGGAGTAAAATAGAAGATGATACAAGGGAACTAGCCTATATAAGAACCATACGAGGTATAGGTTATCAATTTGGAGGAACTAAGGATGAGAGTCTCTTTAAAAAGTAAATTAACTGCAAGCTATATATTAATCATTGCTATGGTAGTTGGATTAATTTGCTTTGGAGTTAATATTACAGTTAAAGCTAGTTTTAAAAACTTTGTATTAGAAAGACAAGAGAAGCAGACTCATGAAATAGTTGAAGCACTCATTATGAATTATGGGATGGATACAGGATGGGATAGAAATACTCTTGATATTATAGGTATGAATGCTTTGCAAAAGGGGCTAGTAATTGAAATTAAAGACCCTGATGGAAGCTTAGTTTGGTCTGCATATGAGCATAATAATGGTTTATGTCATGCAATTATAAGCAATATGTTGTCTAACATGTACACTTATTCCAATCGTTGGGAAGGAGAGTATAAAGAAAATAAGTATTCTCTTCAAAGCGATGATAAAGAAATTGGTACATTAATCACCGGTTATGTAGGCCCTTATTATTTTACGGATGAGGAACTAACCTTTATAACTTCATTAAATCAAACTATCCTTATAATAGGAATTGCTTCAATCTCCATTGCAATCCTACTAGGGTATTTCATGTCAAGTCGCATTAGTAAGCCATTAAATATTATAGCAAATAAGGCTAAATTACTTTCAGCTGGTGACTACAAAAAACGCCTTACCCTAGAATCTAACACCAAGGAGATCCTTTTATTAATTGATGCGATTAATACATTGTCTCAAGCATTAGAAAATAAGGAAAGCTTGCAAAAACAATTAACACAAGATGTAGCTCATGAGCTTAGGACACCACTAACCTCTATACAAGGTAATCTAGAAGCCATGATTGATGGAATATGGGAGATGGATAAAGCTAGATTATTAAGCTGTTATGATGAACTAGAGCGAATTAAGAGAATGATTGCTTCTATCGAAACCTTATCAAAAGTTGAAAATGATATGGTTATCCTTAAATATGAGGAATTTGACTTATTAGCCTTATTAAAGAACATTACTCTTAATTTTTATCCTACTTGTAAGGAGAAAAACATTGCGATAGAGCTTGAGCCATATGATGAAGAAGTCCATATGTTGGGAGATAAAGATAGGATTAGCCAGGTGTTTACCAATCTAATCTCGAATGGAATTATGTACTCCAATTCCAAGCAAACCATCCTAATAAAAGTATTTAAAAATGAGAAGGATATTGTGATAAAGGTTAGGGATAATGGTATTGGAATGAGAGAAGAGGAATTATCATATATTTTTGAACGATTTTACCGTGTTGATAAATCAAGAAGCAAGCACACCGGTGGAATGGGTATCGGACTTACCATTACAAAATCCATAGTAGAAGCACATAATGGAAGCATATCGGTTTCAAGTAAAGAGGGTGCTGGTACAGAATTCACTCTAGTATTTCCAAGAAATGTGGAAGATTGTATTGGATAGATAATAGTTAAAGGTAATTAGAATATATCATTAATGAAAGAAACAGTTATAGGTAATTAAAATATATCATGAAAGAAAGGAAGATAAGATAACTTACATAATCTTACCTTCCTTTTAAATTTAGGCTACTATTTCATAAACTCTTCCTTGTCATAATGTATTTCCAGTGTTTCATCATGCTTTCTATCCATAGTATGCCTTGCTTTTCGATTGGCTACGCTATCAAAAATGATTGAAAAGTCATAATCCTCTGGGTAAAGGTCACTTGCTTTCGCGTTAATCTTAAGTCTCTTATGATTAATCAGATGCTTCTTTTTTTTAATTTGAACTAAGACTTCTCCTTTTTCATTCGCTGTTTTGTACACAATACCAATTTTCTTCTGAGGATAAATCATAACGCTATCACCAATTTCAAACTGAGAACTTGCTTTTGATACAAGAACTTCTTTTTGGCTTTCTTTCTTAACCGATTTAAGTTCCGTTGGAGTCATAGCTACCATACTTTTCTCTGTATAGTCATTTTCAGAGAATAAATCAGAATCAGTAATTGGAGAGGCCTTTATTATATTATTGTTTTGGTATGCTTCTTTATATGCGCGATTTAACATATGAGTAGGAAATCCCAGTCGTTTAGCAATATATAAGGCACAACTTTCTCCTGATTCACCCATTTCTAATTGATAAAGAGGTTTTAAGGTTTCGCGATCAAAAGCCATTCTTGCATTTATAATAGTAGTTGTTTGATTGGCATATTCCTTTACTTGTGGGTAGTGGGTGGTAGCTACAAATAAACACTTTTTCTGTACTAATTCTTCTAGAATAGCAATTGCTATCCCCATACCTTCCGTTGGATCTGTTCCCGAACCTAATTCATCAAGTAAAATTAGACTTTCGTGATTGGAATGTTCTAAAATGTTTATAATATTTGAAATATGAGAGGAAAAAGTGGATAAATTCTCGCTAATACTTTGACCATCTCCAATATCACATAGTACTGCATTACAGATTGGAAGATTTACTTTTTCACATGGTATGTGTAGACCACATTGAGCCATGAGATGAAATAATCCAATTGTTTTAAGAGATACCGTTTTACCTCCAGTATTGGGTCCTGTGATCACAACTCCACGATTACCATCTTTTAATGTGAAGTTAAGTGGAACACAGTCAGCCTTTAGAAGTGGGTGTCTACCATTTATAATTTCAATAATTCCATCTGTATTAAGCTTTGCAGGAACAGCCTTCATAGAAGCGCTTAATTTCCCTTTCGCAAATATAAAATCTAGAACCTGTATTGCTTCCATATTAATCGTTATGCTATCGATATTATCATGGACAAGTGCTGTTAAGGTATATAAAATCTTACGAATTTCATTTTCTTCATCAATTTTTAGTAAGGATAGTTCATCCTCTAATTTCATAATTGATGTAGGTTGCATAAAGTAAGTGGAACCAGTTTGTGACGCATCTAAGACAACACCATTAAACTGATTTTTATATTCTTTCTTAACAGGCAATACGTAATGTCCGTTACGCGTAGATACATAGTCATCCATAAACATACTTTTTTTATTGCGAATAATTTGCTCCAATTTTGCTTTAATATCAAATTGTATATCATCCATTTTTCTACGAATGGATTTTAGTTCTTTTGATGCACTATCCTCTACTTGATTGTTTCGAATAGCTAAATTAATCTCATCAAATAAGTTAGTTAAATCATGAATCGAAGTTCCATAAAAAGCAATATCAACATTTAGTGATTCTGCCCTTTTAAGATAGGCTTTTAATCTTTTACAGGATGCTAAAAATAGGCTTACAGCTGTGAGCTGTTCTGGATATAACATGGATCCTTTTATTGTTAGCTGTAAAATTTCCTCCATATCTTTCATTGCAGTAATCGGTGGAAGACCTATGGAATCGATTAGTATCCTTGCTTCTTTTGTTTCCTTTTGTCTTAGTATAATCTCTGCTTGATCAAGAGATGCTGTTAAAGTTCTTATTGTTTCTTTTGCTGCTTTTGAATATGCCATTTCACTTAACATATTTAATATAATATCAAATTCTAATATTTCCTTTGATTTTGTCATATTATAAACCATACCTTTCCAAAGTCCGGAAACCCTATGCTAGGCACAAAGTAACCTGTGAAAATTTTATTTTTTAACGATACCCATCTAATACTTGTAATAAAAAAGCCCACAGATAGATAGAATTCTACCAATACATTTGGACAGAATACTCCCTGTGGGCATAAAAATAAGCGTAATAGGTTATACCTATCACGCCTGTATTATTATAGATATGATTTATTTGCATATACATAACAAGACAGCTTTTATAGTATAATCTGTAAAGGTAGAAAATGAAGGCACAAAAAATAAAACATGATAGATCATGCTCCTTCATCTTATTCAATTAGTGCTAGATTGCACTGTGCTTATAAGCACAAACCTCATATACAGATAATACCGACATCAAAAAACCATCCTTTCAACTTAATATGGAAATAATAGCATATTAAAATTATTTTGTAAAGATATAATTCTTAGTATATTATATCTTTTCTAATTTATTATATAATTATGCATCTTTTAAGAGGAGAGGGTATTCACTTTGAATCATTTCCTCGACTTCTTTTAATTTTGTTTCTTGCTTCGTAATCAAGAGAAGATTTTTTGCTTGATTATAAAAGTCTTTTGATTCATTATAGTTTTCTAATAAATATAGTAATCTCGTTTTCATAAGTAATAATTCAGGTAAAAATCTCAGGTTGTATTCCTTTAATGAAAACTCGATTCCCTTATTTACATAATTCAATGCATTTTTAAGGTCATTTGATTTTAATAAATGAACACTTAAATTATATAGGGTATTTTGGTAAAACTTTTTTGAAAATTCACTTGTTTGATACATTGGATATGGAGATTCAAATATATAGTATTCAACTACATATAATAAATCAGTTAATATTTTGATTCCAACATTCAATTTATTCATAGCCATATAATTACGGCTCATACAATTAAGTAAAGATAATCCAACATTGGAATATGTACTCTGTGTAATCGTTTCAATCGTAAAAGAAGGATTTTCTACTAATATACCATTATAGCAATATTCTAAACTTTTGGCGTAATTATTATCGATAAGGGCTGTACAAAGGGCTTTACCGTATAAAATATGTTGAAGATTTTCTCCTTGTTTAAAATCCTTATAATTTTCATACTTTTCAATCATCTTTTTTAATGTTTTAACATCGTTGTTTTCAACTGCTTTATTTATATTTTTAATTCCGTCAAAGGCTACAATTGATTTGCTTGAAAAGTACATTTTAAAATATTCATTTAAATCCATATTAAACTTGATTGACAATTGGTTTAATAAATAAAGAGAAGGTTCATACTCTCCTTTTTCAATGCGATATATTTGCTTTGGGGTACAAATATTTTGTGCCAATTGTTCTCTTGTTATATTTCTTGATTCACGTAATTCTCTTAATAACATACCAAAATGCTCATAATTCATTCATGTCACATCCTTAATGTAAATGGACGCAAGCGTCCATTTATTTTATTTTCATTCGATGCTATAATCAGTTCATAGATAATAATTAAGAAATAGAGAGGGTTATAAATAATGAATAAACTAAAAATCACAAAAATCGTTTTAAGTTTACTATTAGTAGTTTCAGTAGTATCAAGTGTTACTTCCATCACAAGCAACAATCATTCTGACTCAGGTACAATAAGTATTTTATCAGTTGATGATTGGGGATGGATGATTGAAACTCGCTAATCCGATTATATCACAAGAGAACTTTTAGTTCAACAAAATGTGAATGTCTTACAAAAGATGTAAGTTACAATATTAATAATAGATGATAGGTATTCTTACTTTTCATAACCTCCTACATATATGAAAGTAGTAAGATATTTATATCACTAAGCTGCAGCTCTCTATAGAGTAAGCTGTATGTACATTTCAATTAGCGCTCTATATGAACAAGGATAAAGTTGGTTACCAGATTATATCAATGAACTTGTACATAGGAGCTCTTTTTGAATTAAAGGGGAATAAGTAATAACGATACGATACTAGCAAAACTGTCTAAAGGCAGTGACGCAAAGCTATAGGGCCTAATCCTCACAGGTATGGCAGCCAGTTGCAGATAATCAAGCCAATGGTTAGTTGCTAATAAGTTAGCGCTGCGTGTGTTTGTAGCGTTAATGAAGAAGAGTGAGGATGATTATGAACATAGGAGTATTTGACAATAAAGTCCAAGATGTTAGCAAAAGAAAACTTATAGTAATGGAAGAACGTTATCAAACCATACTTGAACAAACTAATTTAATTACCTATGATATTGACTTAAGAAGTGGAGAAACCTATGTATCCGATAACTTCATAAGAGAAACTGGTATTGTACATAATAGTAGAATGATATTAAAGCAAATGCTTAATTTATCCGTGATTCACCCTGATGATATTGATATTTTTAAAGCTTATATCAGACAAGTAATACCAGGGCAGCCTAAAGACATCGCTACTTATCGAAGAAAAAAATTAGATGGGTCCTATGCATGGCTTAGAAGTAGTAGAAAAAATGTTTTTGATGAGAATGGTAAATTAATACGAGTTCTTGGTGTTGTACAAGATGTTAGTGCTGAAATGAACGCTTACGAGGAAATGAAAAAACGTGTTGAACGAGATTCTTTGACTGGAATTTATAACATGACTTCATTTTCTAGTGAGGCTAGTAAAGTCTTACTCAAACATAAAGATAAGAATTACGCCATAATCGTATTTGACATAGATAAGTTTAGAGTAATTAATGACCTATATGGACTAGAAGAAGGGAACAAAATCTTGAAGCATATAGGACAAGTATTAGAAAGACATATACATAAGCCGAATTTATTTTGCCGTATGTATGCAGATAGTTTTTCAGTTTTATTCGAATATCAGAAGCAATCTGATATAGAAAAAATGATAGAAGGTATCGCCGACGATATCTATCATCATTCAGTGAAAGCTATACAGCTAGATGGAATGCTGTCCTTTGGAATATGTAAGGTAGAAGATTATAAAACACCTATAATAACACTATGTGACTGTGCAAGCTTGGCAAAGAAAAACATAAAAGGAAACGTAATTCATCTTATAGCATATTATGATGAAGCATTAAGGCAAAAAGGAATTGATGATAAGGATATTGAGAATGAGATGAGTAGTGCTTTATTAGAACATCAATTCGAGATGTATTTACAGCCAAAAGTATCTATCTGTAGTTCCGATGTTGTTGGTGCTGAAGCTTTAGTTAGGTGGAATCACCCTAAAAGAGGAGTTATTTCACCGGATAGATTTATTCCATTATTTGAGCAAAATGGATTTATAGTAAAATTAGATTATTATATATGGGAAGAAGCATTTGCAACGATACATAGGTGGTTAAAGGAAGGATATACTCCTGTCCCAATCTCAGTAAATGTATCTAGAGTGCATATTTACAATATGGATATACTAACTGTATTGGTAAACCTATCAAAAAAATATAAGGTGCCAACCCATTATATAGAGTTAGAGCTTACAGAAACAACATATTTTAATAATTTTGATAAGTTATCAAAATTAGTGCTAGACCTTAAAAAAGAAGGATTTACTTTATCAATAGATGATTTTGGTTCAGGATATACTTCATTAAATATGTTAAAGGACATACCAATTGATGTAATAAAGATTGATAAAGGATTCATGAATGAAATTGTAGGAACAGAAAGAGGTAAAACCGTAATACGTTATACGATAGCTATGGCAAAGCAATTGAATATTGATGTGATTGCTGAAGGAGTGGAGGATTTTTCACAAGTTGAGTTTTTATATGAAGCTGGATGTGAAATTGCACAAGGATATTTCTACTCAAAGCCATTGCCTATATATAAATTTGAATCATACACATATGGTAACTATTACAAGATGCAGGTCTTATAGAGCTCTTTTCATACAATTATTTCTAGTACTTTCTTTCTAAACCCAGATTAATTAAAAATCTGGGTTTTTCTCTGTTTTATGGTGTCCTAAAAAATCATTATCGAATGAATTACTAGAACATTGTAACATTATCAAGGATTAACTCATACAATATTTTATAAATATTTAAGGAGAATTATGCAATGGATAACTATAGAAATCCTATGTATAACCGTTATAATCGAAACATGGGGGTTCAACATGGCACTCGTCACGGACAATATGTTGTACCTGTAGTAGAAGCAGGAAACTGTGGTCAATGTAATAAAGACACTTTTGCTAGTTGTATTGATAGTTTACCATTAGCTATGGCTTATGTGCCTATGCAAAAATGGAGAAACGTATTTGATGCATGTCAAGGATTAGAGCATGGTACTATATTTGAAGAACTCGTAAAACCTTGGTATGGTGATAAGAATATGTGTGGAATGAGAGGTGATAGGTAATGGCAGATATGAATAGAGAAAAATTATTTTGTATCATCACCGAAGCTAGTTTCGCACTCGATGATTGTAGATTATTCCTTGATACTCATCCATGTAATAAAGAAGCCTTAGAGTATTTCGATAAATATCAAGAAGTTCGTAAGCAAGCAATAAAAGAGTATACAGAATGCTATGGGCCTATCGTTGCCTATGATGTAAATGTTGAGAATGTATGGACTTGGATTAATAATCCATGGCCATGGGAAGGAGCGTGTTAGTATGTGGACCTATGAAAAGCGATTACAATATCCTGTAAATATTAAGAATCCAAATGCTAAAATGGCTAAATTTATCATAACACAATTTGGCGGTCCTGACGGTGAATTAGCAGCATCTATGCGTTATCTTTCTCAAAGATATGCAATGCCTTATAAAGAAGTAGTTGGTATCTTAACTGATATTGGTACAGAAGAATTAGCACATATGGAAATAGTAAGTGCAATTGTACACCAACTTACAAGAAACTTATCCATTGAAGAAATTAAAGCAGCAGGTTTTGAAACTTATTTTGTTGATCATACTGTGGGCATATGGCCTCAAGCAGCAAGTGGTATGCCATTTAGTTCGACCTTCTTCCAATCAAAGGGTGATCCAATTACTGATTTAAATGAAGACTTGGCAGCAGAGCAAAAAGCAAGAACCACATATGACAATATCCTTATGTTAGTAAAAGATCCTGATGTTATTGAGCCAATTCGTTTCTTAAGAGAACGTGAAATAGTACACTATCAACGTTTTGGCGAATCCTTAAGAATCGTTCAAGAACGTCTAGACTCAAGAAACTTCTATGCTTTCAATCCAGCATATAATCCATGCGGAAAATAAAGTGAAAAGGATTGAAAGCATTGCTTTTTGCAAAGCATACAATCCATGCGGAAAGCAGAATTTAATTAGCATCTCATCGATGGCAACTACTTGAGTGGTTGCCTTAATAAATGTCTTATAAAAAGAAGGAGCATAATATAGCTTACTAAAATAAGCTCATATTATACTCCTCTTTATCTGTTTGCATACAATTATAGGAAATAGCTATGAGAAAGAATTCACTTTTAAGAAGTTACGTTTGGCTTTATAAATTTAGCGTCCATAGAAGCAATAGTAATAATTAACCATGTTTTAATAGGCCAAAGTATTGACTTTTTATACTTTAAGTCATACTATGAAATAGGTAAAAATTTTGATTTTAAAAGATCCAAGGAGGAAATGGTGGAAGCACAAAATACATTTTGGAATAAGGTAAAAGAATACTTACTGATTACCTTAGGAGTTGAGCTAGTTGTATTAGGAGTATACTTTTTTAAATTCCCTAATAATTTTTCTATCGGTGGTGTAACAGGTATCGCAATTATTTTAAGTAAAATATTTGGTGATGCAATTAGTACAGGTACTGTTGTTTTAGTTATAAATATTTTATTGTTATTTGTAGGTTATATATTTGTTGACAAAAGTTTTGGTATTAAAACGGTTTATGGAAGTATATTAATGTCACTTTCAATTAGTTTGTTAGAAATACTAGTACCTTTAAAAGGACCATTAACACATGAACCAATGCTTGAGCTTGCTTTTGCAGTGGGTGTTCCAGCAGTAGGAGCTGCTATGCTATTTAATATTGGTGCCTCTACAGGCGGGACTGATATTATTGCAATGATATTAAAGAAGTATTCTAATATAGATATTGGACGAGCTTTATTTTATACAGATTTATTATTAACTCTTTCCGCATTCTTAGTGTTTGATATACAAACAGGCTTATTATCCTTACTTGGATTATTAATTAAGTCACTAGCAGTAGATAACATGATTGAAAGTATGAATCTTCATAAGTATTTTACGATTATATGTGAGAATCCAAAGCCAATTAGTGATTTTATCCTAAATCAATTACATCGTAGTGCTACTATATGTGATGCTAGAGGTGCTTTCAGTGATAAGGAAAGAAAAATTATTTTAACAGTTATGAATCGTAGTCAAGCTGTTTTGCTAAGGCAATTTATAAAAAGTACAGAACCAAGTGCCTTTATTTTAATTACCAATACCAGTGAGATAATCGGTAGAGGTTTTAGAGCTTAATTTAGCCATAATGGATTAATGGATATTATTTCGTATTTTGGACATAATAAAAGGGAAAATATCCATTTTAAGGAGTAGTAATATGGAATCCATTTGGACAAAGAACTTGAAAGATTATGAATTAAAAGAACTAAAAGAAGATAAAGTAGTGGATGTTGCGATTATAGGTGGTGGCATGGCTGGCCTATTAACTGCTTACCTATTAAAAAAAGAAGGTAGAAATCCAATTGTATTGGAAGGATCCCGTATTGCTAGTGGTCAGACACATAAAACAACTGCTAAAATTACGGTTCAACATAATTTAATTTATGATAAGCTTTCAAGAAATTTTGGAAAAGAAACTGCTTTTTTATATGCTAAGGCAAACCAAGAAGCGATTGACAAATATAATGAAATTATAAATGAAAAGAACATTTCTTGCCATTTTAAGCGACTTCCTAATTATATATATAGCCTAAGAGACCCTAAGTTAATTGAAGATGAAGTTAGGGCAGCTACGGAGGCTGGAGTGAAGGCAGAGTTCACTCTTAGCACTACACTTCCTTTTCTTGTAGATGGAGCAATAAAGGTAAGTGATCAGGCCCAGTTTAATCCGATTCAATTTATTAATAGTATTATTGATGAGTTAGAAATCTATGAAAACACCATGGTTTATGAAGTGGAGAATAATATATTACGCATAAAACATGGGTTAGTGAAAGCAGATCATGTTGTGGTTGCAAGCCATTATCCATTTATAAATGTTCCAGGCTATTATTTTTTACGATTACATCAAGAGCGTTCCTATGTAATCGCTTTAGAAGGAGCACCAACACTAGATGGCATGTACCTTGATGAGGCAAGTACAGGTCTTTCTTTACGAAATTATGAAGATAAATTATTATTAGGTGGGGGTGGACATCGTACTGGGGAACATCAATATGGTGGTTCTTATGAAAAATTAAGAAAAGCAGCAAGTGAGTATTATCCAGATAGTCAAGAGGTTTACTCATGGTCAGCCCAAGATACAATGTCTCTTGATAGTATTCCATATATCGGACAATATTCCTCACAAACACCTAACATGTATGTAGCAACTGGCTTTAATAAATGGGGTATGACCAGTTCTATGGTGTCAGCTATGCTTATAAGTGATATGATTCAAGATAGGAAGAGTCCTTACGAGGATGTCTTTACTCCACAACGCTTTAAAATAAATGCATCTATTAGTAATTTAATGAAAGAAGGAAAGCATGCCATAAGTGGACTAGTTAAGGAGAAGTTTTCTATTCCGGATACCATGCTAAAAGAAATTAAACCTGGGTTTGGTGGAATCATAGATTATGAAGAGAAAAAGATAGGTGTATATAAAGATGCTAAAGGTAAAACTTATATGGTATCAACGAAATGCCCTCATCTAGGATGCCAGTTAGAATGGAATCCAGATGAATTGTCTTGGGACTGTCCATGTCATGGTTCAAGATTTGATTATGAAGGCGAATTATTAGATAATCCAGCGATGAAGGATATTGACACGATAAAAATATAAAGAAATAAATTGGCAAAAGGCATTATAATAAATGTGAGTATGAAAGTTACCCATCATTTACTATAATGCCTTTACTATAAACTTACACTTCTTTTAAGCAAATTACACAGCTTGTAAAATCTTTTGTTTCAAGGACTGGTAGGATACCGCTAAACATAAGCTCGTCACCACCTAATATTAAATCAGAATCATTAATACGGTAATCTTTATTTGGGTCAAGGCCATCTAACTTTAATTTAATTAGTGGTGTATGAGGTTTTTGTAGAACTCGAAAGAAGAAGCATATGGCTTCCTTTTTATCCTCATTAACATACATCCATGCAGTTTCATTTCCTTCAAAAGGACTAAGTAAGCGATAAAATGATCCAAATTGTATGATATGACGTATGGATTTATAAAATGTAATTTGTTCTTTAACTTCTGCTTTTTCTTCCTCTGTAAATTTTGTTAAATCAAGCTCATATCCAAAGTTGCCTGACATAGCTACATGGCCTCTCATCTTTAGGCTAGAGCTACGGCCAACCTGATGATTAGGAGAAGCTGAAATATGAGACCCCATAGTAATCGCAGGGTATACCATACTTGTTCCATATTGTATTTTTAATCGTTCTACACAGTCGGTATCATCACTGGTCCATGTTTGAGGCATATAGTATAAAATACCTCCATCATATCTACCACCGCCTGATGCACAACTTTCAAATAAAACATGAGGAAAACTAGTAGTTAATTTGTCCATCATGTAGTAAAGACCTAATATATATCGATGTGATACCTCTAATTGACGATCACTTGCTAAGCTAGAAGAGCCTACATCAGTCATACTTCGATTCATATCCCATTTTACATAGGTAATTGGTCCACTAGATAAAATATCCGACATCATATCGATAATAGCATCACAAACTTCTCTTCTGCTTAAATCTAGGACTAATTGATTTCGTTGTGAAGGTGAGGCCATAGGCGTACGATCATGTACATGTAAACACCAATCAGGATGCTCCTTATATAAATTACTATCAGGTGAAATCATCTCAGGCTCAAACCACAAACCAAATTGCATTCCTTTTTCTGTCACCTTGTTAGCTAAATGTGAAATTCCATTAGGAAGCTTTTTCTTATCTACGAACCAATCTCCAAGTGAAGAATTATCAGAATCTCGGTATCCAAACCATCCATCATCTAATACAAATAACTCCATACCAAGCTCTGCCCCAGCACTTGCTATTTCTAATATTTTTTCTTCCGTAAAATTAAAATAAGTTGCTTCCCAGTTATTTATTAAAATAGGGCGTATTTTTTCCTTATATTGACCACGTAATAAATGCTTTCGGTAAAAGCTATGATAAGTACGGGACATTTCACCAAGTCCTTTATTCGAGTAAACCATAACTACTTCAGGTGCTTCAAAGGTTTCATTGGCTTCTAATTTCCAAGCAAATAAAAATGGATTAATACCCATAGTTACTCTTGCAGAATGAAATTGATCTACTAATACTTCTGCAAGAAAATTACCACTATAAATAAGATTGAAGCCGTAGACTTCACCTTGGCTTTCACTAGCATGTTTACTTGTTAATGCGATAAATGGGCTTTGCTGATGGCTACTAAACCCTCTTTTACTATCAATCCCTTGAATACCAGGAACTAGCTCTCGTTTGTAAATATATTTCTCTCTACACCAAGCACCAGATAGTTGGAGTAGTTCATAATTGGAGTGCTCAAAGTCAATGCAAATACTTAAGGCTCTATTTAATGATAAGGATGTATTATCCCTTCTAACATTTGTTATAGTGACACTACGAGTTAACACATCATATTCGTCAAATACGGAATAAGATAATTCTACCTTCACACCTTTTTTCTCATCGAGTAATGTAATAATTAAGGTAGTACAATCATCATTACGATTCGTATAAGTGGCGGGAAGTGTGGATAAAGAAGGCTTTCCTAAGATGATTTTGTGGGTAAGATACATAAGTTCGGAAACATTAGAACCATATTTATCCTCTAGGTCTAAACTAGGACTTCTTAAGTCACCAGTTCCAAAGACAGAGTATTCTTGCGGAAGCACATCTAAGTTTACATGTGCATCACTTGTATAAGGAGATAGATTGGAATAATTATTAATTTTTTGTCCCCAGTAAAGATGTGTTAAATAACCAGTATCTAGGACTTGCATTATGTAACTAGAATTTTTTGTGGCTAATATAAATTGTTTCTTCTCTAAATCATACTTAACTCCCATAAATAATAGCTCTCCTCTTTTATTATTATAACTAGAAATATTAAATCAGCTAATTATGCATTTAGTTATACAAAAGTAATTATAAATGCATTATATTTGAAAAACAATGTAAAATTAGATGCATTTCATTTATTATTTTATACTTATGGTGTAACTTTTTAATCCACAATACGAATAAGTAATAGAAAAGACAAAGGAGTGATGAAGGTTAAAAGAGAGCTACTATATTAATTTAGGCAAAAGATATTAATTTATAGTAAAAGTTATAAAGACTTTTAATAGCAAGTTTACTGTTAATGAAAGAACATAATAAGAATAAAGGAGAATCAAAATGAAAAAAGTAATGATAGCTGTTATATTAACTATGGCAATTGGATTTGTAGGATGTAGTAAAGAAGAGGTTAAAGTGGATGATAAACCAGTAGTAGAAGATACAAACACGGATGCTGGTAATAATGATGCAACGGATTCTACGAAGGATGAAGTTGGAGAAAATGGAACTATAGATGATGGAACTACAGATGATGGTGCTACTGATGAAATAGTTACGGATCAAAATATTAATGAAGAAGAGCAAAAAGTGCTTGATGCAATACGAGATGCAGTTGCGAATGCATATGAGGAATATATCCCAAATATGCCTTACACAAAAGAGCAAATAAAAGAGTGGTATGGAATAGATGAAACTTGGTATGATGCTGTGATTGCAGAAGGACCAATGATTAGTGCTCATGTTGATACCTTCCTTGCTTTTCATCCTACGGAAGGTAATTTAGAGAATATTAAAGCAGCTTTAGAAACATACAAAGAATATTTAATTAATGATTCCTTTCAATATCCTATGAATATGGATAAAGTAAAGGCTGCCACTATCCTAGAAGATGGTGAGAATATTTACTTTATTATGCTTGGTTTAATTGATGATAGTATTGTAGATGAAGGTGAAAGATTAAAAGCATTTGAAGAAGAAAATAAAATTGCAGTAGAAGCAATAAAAGCATATAAATAAGTTTCCTCATGGATAATAGCTTCCCCATATGCTATACTACAATAATAAATAGCTTGTATGGGGAGGTTACTTGTGGAAGAAGATATTAAACAGTATAACTTATTTCTATCAGGGGATGTTTCTGGATTTGAAAATCTTGTTTTAAAATATAAAAATCAATTAATTTATTTTGTAATGCAATATGTAAAAGAGTTTCATATGGCAGAAGATATGGCTCAGGATGCATTTGTTGAAATTTATGTTCATAAGGAGCGTTTTAACCGAAAACAAAGCTTTAAAACTTATCTTTTCACCATCGCAAGAAATAAAGCCATTGATTATATAAGAAAGTATAATCGTGAAATGCCCTATGATATAAATGAAATTATGAATGAGGAGTATTACGAACTAGAGAATTGTGTAATAAAGAAAGAGGAGCAAACTCTAGTACGTAATACCATCCTATCTCTAAAAGAGGATTATAAGCTAGCAATACTTTTGATTGATTTTTATAATATGTCTTATGAAGAAGCTGCAAAAGTATTAGGTAAAACCATGGCTCAAATGAAAATACTGATATTTCGAGCTAGAAAATCATTGGGAAAACAACTGTTAAAGGAGGGGTATGGTTATGAAAAGTGATAAAGAGTTTTTAGATGGCATCTATGAAAAAGCAAAACAATACAAGGATGAAAATCTGTACATTGAAGAAAATCATGATAAAAAATATTATCATTATTTAAAACCAGCCCTTATTACAGGATTTTTGCTGGCTTCTTGTATTACTCTTGTACTTACCGTAAATCTTAGGAATAATAATAAGGTAGAACCTATTAACGATAGTGATAGTCCTGGCAAAATTCGTTCTATTACGCCAGTTGAACAGCATATTCCAAGTCCATCAAACTTTTCCCTAGATATAGACTCTAATGTAATAATATTAGAAGGTAGGATTAAGAATATAGATAGTAAGAATAAAACCTTTACATTAAATGATATTATAATTTATGAAGGTGATGTAATAGTAGATAAGGAAGAAGTAGTCTATTTTTCTGATTTTAATATAGATAATATATCGCTTGAGGAAAATCAAAAAATACTAGTTTTTGTGAAAGAAACAGAGGATAAGTTTTATTTAGAGAATGGAGATTATAGTATTTACACTCATATGGAAGAGGGTTCAGATTTTGATTTATATGAAGGAATCGATGGTAGTGTGATTGATACTCGTACTCTAAAAAATGGATAGAAGATTAACATAAGGATACGATTCTTATTAGATAAGGATATAAATAAAAAGTTAACGATACTTAAGGAATGTAATATCGTTAACTTTTATTTATTATCTCATTTACTATGAGTTTGCATATTCTTTTATGGTTTGCTTAATTTGTTCTGACACAAAATTAGCT
>JAFAEB010000110.1 GCA_023424235.1 Bacillota bacterium | reverse complement strand
CTCTACTATTAGAAGATGTAAAATTTATGATATTTTGTGGATTAATACTACTATTTTTAGTTTTTTTATTTTGGAAAGAAATTAAGATATTTATATTTGATCAAGAATATGCCAAAACACTTGGTTTCCCAATTCAAGTTATCAATTTACTACTTTCCTTTCTGATCGTTGTTGCAATAATCATAGGTTTACAAACGGTAGGTGTTATATTAATGAGTGCCATGCTAATTGCACCACAAGTTGCTTCTAGACAATGGACCAATAAATTGTGGAAAATGGTTCTCTTATCAGCATTTTTTGGTGCCTTCTCTGGTGTAGCTGGTACAGCAACTAGTTCAATCATTACTAAATTGCCTACAGGACCAATGATTGTTATTTACATTAGTATTATTGTTTTATTTAGCTTATTATTTGCACCGAAACGAGGTATCATTCAAAAGGTAATTCATAGAAAAAGACTAAAAAGATATCTACTAAATGGAGGAGGTGAGTAGAATGCTAGCACAAATTGAAATCTTGCTTATAGCTATAATTATATCAATCGCTTGCTCACTACCGGGAGTTTTCCTTGTATTAAGAAAAATGTCAATGATGTCTGATTCCATAACTCATACCATCTTACTTGGTATTGTACTTGCATTCTTCTTAACTCATGATTTAAGCTCTCCCCTACTTATTGTAGGAGCTGCCTTAATGGGTGTAGCCACGGTTTGGATTACGGAAACACTAAATCAAACCAAACTTGTTTCTGAAGATGCATCCATTGGAATTGTATTTCCATTCTTATTTTCAATTGCAATTATCTTAATAAGCAGATATGCAGGTTCAATTCACTTAGATACGGACTCTGTTCTTCTCGGTGAATTAGCATTTGCACCATTTAACCGACTTGTAATATTTGGATACGATGTAGGTGCCAAAGCCATCTATAGTTCATTAACCTTACTGATTATAAATTTAGTATTTATTTATCTATTTTTTAAAGAATTAAAACTTGTAACCTTTGACCCACTCCTAGCTTTTGTAATGTCAATATCACCCACCTTAATTCATTACGGGCTAATGATGATTGTATCTATGACTACTGTTGTTGCTTTTGAAGCGGTAGGTTCTGTATTAGTAATTGCATTTATGATAGGACCACCAATTACAGCTTATTTATTAACGGATGATTTAAAAAGAATGTTACTCCTTAGTGCAGCTTTTGGTACGGTAAATGCAGTACTCGGATACTTTCTAGCAATATTATTAGATGTATCGATTTCCGGTAGCATGGCAGTTATGACAGGATGTATCTTTTTCATTGTATTCATTATCGCTCCAGAGAGAGGATTTATACGCTCTATCACCCGAAGATATGAGCAAAAACAAGATTTTGGAAAGAAGACTCTACTATTTCATTTGTATAATCATGAAGGAAAAGAGAATGAAGAGGAAGAGGCTGGTATTCACTCGATAAGTGAACATTTTCATTGGAATAAAAAGCAGACGAATCATTTGGTAAAACAACTAACAAAGGAAGGATATATCGTTATATTAGAAGAGCTTATAAAATTAACCGATAAAGGCAGAATGAAAAGCCAAGCAGACTATGAAGCATTATTTCATTCTTAATCTAAATGTGATTATTAATATTTACCTCCTTTCATGTAAATAAATCAAATAAGGAAATCCCTAAGTAAATGTAAGCACTCGATATTGTTACATTATACTTAGGGATTAATTTATAAAAAGTACATTATGAAATAATAAATATAAAAAGAAACTTCCATATTAATTCATGAGTTCGATAATCTCTTGCTCAAGAAATAACTTATTCACTGCTTCTTCATATTCTCTACAATGCTCTGATTTCTTAATTTTCTTGAGATATTTTGCATTATCTGTAAATAAATCAATCATAAAAATCCAAATTTCTTTCATTTTAAATAATACATTTCGATCCCCTGAGATAACAATTTTATAACCATTATAAACCTCATCATGAAACTCTCTTAATACTTCTTTTATTACTCTTTGATTACTTACTAATTCCTTTTGCAATCCAGGATTACGAATAAGTCCTCTACCAATCATTATTGTATCAATAGAAGGAAATTCATCTATAAACTCCTTATAATTCTTTACAGTCGTTATATCTCCATTATAACAGATTGGATTTTTACTTATATTTATTGCATCTCTAAATATTTCTAATCGAGGAGTATTCTTGTAAAAATCCTTTTGAATTCTAGGATGTATAATCAATTCCTTTAATGGATACTTATTATATATTTCAAGTATTTCATAAAATTCATCTGGATTATCCACACCTAATCTAGTCTTAATGGATATCTCTGTTATTGATTCATCAAATATTTCCTTTAAAAACTCATCCAGGTCTTTCGGATAAGCCAAAAAGCCTGAACCTTTTCTTTTGGAAACTACCGTACCTGATGGGCAGCCAAGGTTTAAATTAATTTCTTTATAACCAAATTCTTTTATTTTTTTCTGTGTATGGATAAATTCCTTCGCATTGTTAGATAAAATCTGGGGAATAAGAACAAGCCCCTTGTTATTCTCTGGCAAAATGTCTTGTAAATCTCTATGCTTAAAACCATCCTGCATATTTGCCACAATAAATGGAGCGAAATATTTATCTAGAGAATTAAAATACTTGTGGTAAGCGTTTCTATAAATATAGCCAGTGACACCTTCAAGAGGTGCATAATAAAATTTCATGAAATTACTCCTCATATCTATGTACTTATAGGTTATTGCATAACTTAAAATCATACTTTATGTTGCAAATTAACACATTTAAACTAATGTTATGACAGAGTTCATTATAAATCAAGTTATTTTTAAGTTCAATAAAAAAACAATTGCTTTTTTCATACATTTTGGTAAAATCGTATTTGGCAATCTAATAATATGAAAAAGAGGGACATATGAAAAACGACATATACATCAACAACAATACTTCTTCTACACCTTTACTAAGGAATAAAGCATTCCAATTCCCCAACCTTATATCTATTTTAATTCAATTTATTAAAAAAGAAATGGTTCTATTTATTGCAATCATTGCTATGCTAATTACTTGCATATTTGTCCCTGTGGATAATGCCTATCTTGGATACTTTAACTGGGCTACACTTGCCACCTTATTTTGCACCTTAGCAGTGGTAGCTGCCTTATCACATATTTATGTTTTTGAAATTGTAAGTAAAAATATTGTACTTAAATTACATAATTTACGTAATGCAACCTTAGGATTAGTATTTATCACCTTTGTTGGCTCCATGTTACTAGCTAATGACATGGCACTACTTACATTTTTACCACTAGGTTTCTACGTACTTAATAGTACTGACAATAAACAAGCAATGGCCTTTACCTTTATTATGCAAAATATTGCAGCAAATTTAGGTGGAATGGTTACCCCATTTGGAAATCCACAAAATTTATATTTATATGCATTTTATAATATTGATACTCTGGAATTCATGAAAATAATGTTTCCAAGTTTTTTTGCAGCAACCATCTTAATCTTTATCATTTGCCTATTTGTTAAGCCTACACCCCTTACATTAAAAAAAGATATCTCCTATACCTTAGATAAAAAACGTACTTTAATTTATAGCTTATTATTTATAGCTAGCATATTACTTGTATTTCGTATTTTCCCTTATGGAATAGGAACTCTAGTAATAACCCTTATCCTACTAGTTCTTGATAAAAAAGCAATTAGAGAAGTAAATTATCCATTACTATTAACCTTTTGTGCATTTTTTGTATTCAGTGGTAACATGGCTAGAATCCCTCTTATAAGTACGATGTTTGAGCAGATCCTACCAGTAAATACATTACTTTTTGGGATACTATCTTGTCAATTTATAAGTAATGTTCCAAGTGCAGTATTACTCTCCCACTTTACAATGGATTATGCATCACTCTTACCAGCTGTTAATATTGGTGGTTGTGGAACCCTTATTGCTTCCCTTGCAAGCTTAATTACCTTTACTGAGTATAAAAAGCATAATCCTGATAAAGTGAAATCATATCTTATTCAATTTACAGGTCTAAACTTTTTATTTGTAATACTTCTATATTTCGTTGAAATAATAAAATAATCAGGAATTGCTAAAGAAACACTCTATGGAAATCCCATAGAGTGTTTTATATTATTATTTTTTCAATTATATTGTAATGTCTTTTATATTATAATGTCTTTTATTTTGTAATGTCTTTTATTTTGTAATGTCTTTTATATAATATTTTAATGATTACAATTTGTTATAAAAGTCTATAATCAAACGTCCATTATGATATGATATAAATCTACCTCTATTGTGCATTAATTCATTATCATTTATAATATGTCCATTTCTAAATATAGAGAACATTATACCTATTAACAGTAAATTAATGATTGTTGCTACATTTCCATATGATATAAGTGGTAGGGATATTGGTGAAATTAATTGAAAACCTAAATTCCACATTATATAGAATAAAATTTCACACGATAAAGTTAAGACGATAGCAGTAGACACTAGTGTTCCAAGTATACTTTTTTGCTTCCTACATAATATAAATCCCTTTATAATAAACAATGCAAGTAAACCTACTATTACATAAAATGCAATCCATCCTATATTAAAAATTAGATACGTTAGTAAATAGTCAGTATCAATATTCGGCATCGGAAATGAACTTGATTGAAACTGTTCTGGTAAAGTTCCTCTACCAACTAATTTAGAATTTCTTAATAATTCACTTGTTAATATGCTTAAATATCCTCTACCACTGGATTCTATAGATGGGTCTAATGCCAATTTTATACGACTTAGGTAGTAAGTGTTACCAATAAATAATGACATAGACACAAGGATTATTGATAAATAGGTTATTATATAAGCAACTATTCTTTTAATACCATATATATTCTTATGAATAGCGATCGTAATTAAAAGTATACCTGTTAAAGCAAACATAAACACTCCACCCATGGATGAAACCTTCAATGAAACTAAAAGTAGTGAAATATATGTTAGGAAAGTAAGTATTAAACCAAAGTATCCTTTTCTTTTCATCAAATAGATAATACCAACTAATGCTAATGGGTATATTAATGTCAAATATGTACCGCTAAATGAGATAAAAAATGCAAAATACGGTTGACCATTAATTTCAATTGAAAAGAACAATAACAATATGGATAATACAATAGCCATAGAATATATTAACTTAGGGTATCTACCAATGAAGGTAACATCTTTATAATAAATAATAAACATTCCCAATAATCCAATTCCAGTAGCAAGTACTTGCTTGGGTAAATTAAATGGATAATCTTTATCATTCAATATAAATAAATGAATCAGTAGGCTTAAAACTAGTAATGAAACTGTTAATAAAATCATCCCTGTCTGCGATTTCGGTTGATAAGCATGATCAAATTGAGTTCCTACAAGAATTGGATCTCCCATCTCTTTAATTGCCTTTATAGTAGCTGTTTCTTCATCATCCCCATCGCCTAGAAAAACATCTCTTTGATCTAATATGTGATTTTCTAACTCTTTTGAAACAGGATAATGTGCTCTTTTCCAGCGGATTTGACTACATACCAAATCTTTATATTCTTTTATTTTATCAACTTGTTGCAATGCTTACACCTCCATTCAAAACGTTATTTACAGCATTCATATAGCTATTCCATTCATTTTGCTTTTCGTATAATAATTTTTTACCATGCTTAGTAAGGTGATAATACTTTCTAACTCTTAGATTATCAGCATTATAATCATAGGATTCAACCATACCTTCATTTTCTAGGTTGTGTAATATTGGATATAGAGTACCTGCTTTTAGTTTAAATGTTTCATTTGATTGCTTATGTAATTCCTCTATCATTTGGTAACCGTACATATCTTTACTATCTAATAATTTTAAGATAAGCATCGTAGTACTTCCGGATAATAAATTTTTATCCATAATAATAACATCCTCCTATATATAGATTATCGATACATTAGATTATATATCGATAATCTATATATGTCAATTACTTTATGAGTACATCGGTATTTAAGCAAAATGAATCCACTTTCATATAAATATAGAAAGTGGATTCATTTACCGTTTGATTAGAATTTATTTATTTACTTAGTTAGTTATTTATTTTGTTAATTCCTTTTCTAGTCGTTCTCTCTTCCCCAGAAAATCATTATAAATAGTATGTTCCTTTGAACTTTCAATGACGAATGCTCCAACACATTTCTCGTAAAATGGGATAGGACCTACACCACCAATAATAGCGTATTGATAACCTTCATCTCTTAATGCATGAAGGGAGCGTAGAAGTAATGCCTTACCAATTCCCTTTCCTTGATATTCGTCTAGTACCTTTGTTGGTCCAAAGAAATCTGGAGCAGTAGCGTTATAACATGCATAGCCTATTATTTTACTACCCTTAACAGCAATAAACAATGATACTGGTGTATGTGAGAAACATACATCACATTCTGCTGCTGCACTAGGAGTTGAGTGTTCTCTTACCCATTCAACAACACGATATTTATCTGGTGCAATGGCACGAAATATCTCAATCCCTTCTATCTTTAATTTTTCTATTAAAGCCTTATCGTCATCAAGAGTTCGAAGATTTACTAACATATCTGGCATAATAGCCCTCCTTTATCCTAAATATTATGTTTTACCTTATCCAAGGCAATAAGTACTGCCCCAGTAGCACTATCATGTTTTGCTTCTACAATTACAAGTTCAGGAAGCTGTTCCTTTACTATATTAATCACCAAATTACGAATTTGGGGATAATTTCTTAATATTCCTCCAAGTAAAGCAACTTCACCACTCCATATGTTAAGCTCTCTTGCTACAGTTAATATTAAAGTTGCTAACTCATTTGATGCCTTTATACAGATATTCATTGCCGCTTCATCCTCTAACTTTAATCCCTCTAGCAATAACGGGGATAGGGATGCAATATCTTTCTTAGAAGAATTACTTTTATAAGTATAGTATATAATATCTTCTATACCATTGCCCTCTATGTGAGCTAGTACTAAATCGTATAAGATACTTTTGGGTATACGCTTATCGTAGCTCTTCACTGCTTGTGATAAGATATCTCTTCCAATTGCATATCCACTACCTTCATCATCAATTAAGTGACCGAAACCTCCAGATCTTGCACTAATACCTTCTCTATTTCTACCATAGCATATAGAACCTGTACCACTAATAAGGATAATTCCCTCACCCTTACCTAGAGCTCCATATAAGGCACCCTCTTGATCACCAACGATAATAATCTCACACAAGACACCCATCTCTCGAAATAAGCTGCTAAAGAATGCTTTTGCTTTTGGATTACTTACACCAGCAGTAGATAGGCAAATCTTATCACAAGAGGAGATACCACCTTCCATATCTGAAATATAAGAAACTATTTTTCCTATCGTTATTATTAGTTCCTCTTGTGTATGACTGTTAATATTAAGCCCATCAGTCTCTTCTCTTAGTAAGACTCTACCTCCTAAGCTTCTCATTTCAATGGCTGTTTTCGTTCCTCCACCATCTAAACCTACAACAAAATGTTCCATGATAAAAACCATACCTTTCCTAAGCTTAGCAACTTCTTGCAGGCACAAAGCAACCTGTGATTAATTTATCTTTCATTATACTTTTAAATATCACATAAAGGATTTACAGTTCAACTGCTAGGTCACCACTTGGATGAAATTTATTTTCTAATAGTTCACATATTACTCTCAAGCTTTTTGCTGTATATTCATAGGCTGCAATTTTAATACAGTGTTCTGGCAATTCAGCTAAATCATATGGATTACGTAATGCAATAACCACAATATTCTCATGAACCTGTGATAGTTTACGAACTAGTTCTAATTGTCCCTTAAATAAATGTCCATTATAAGTGCCTATTATGATCGCACTTTTGCCTTTTGCTTCCCCAAGTATTGCTTCTATATCCTCTTCACTAGGATTAGGATCAATTGAAATCCTGCTTCCTCCTAATTCCATCGATAAGTAATTTGCGAAGTTAAGCTCCTCTTCCTCATTGGATACATTGCTTGCACGAAAAGCTGAGGTCCCAATAAAGAGTGGTGTACTTCCGAGTTGAATTCCTTCACTTGGCATATTAAGTGCAGTTATGGTTTTTCTTGTTAAATCAATTACAAATTCTTTACCTTTTTCTATTTCATCTTCTATTTCAGCTTGATTGTTTAATTGCATGCTTGGGTCATTCAGTCTACTTTTATATTCTAAAATTCTATCCACTGTTTCTGTCATAGTAGATAAGGATAGTCCCCCTTGTTTTAATTCACTTACAAGTGCATCGGACACCTCTCTTGCAACTGATGCTGTATGGGAAATAAATACTAAATCTACACCTGCTTTAATTGCCGCTAAGGATCCCTCTACCGTTCCATAGTATTTCTTAATTGCACTCATTTCCATACAATCACTAACAATTAATCCTGTAAACTTTAATTTTTCTCTAAGGATACCGGTAATAATTTTACGTGACATGGTAGCTGGAATATTCTCTTCCTCTATTTTAGGAAATAATATATGAGTTGTCATAATAGCCGGAATTCCAGCTTCTATTACTTTTTTAAAAGGAATCAATTCACATTCTTCTAACTCTTCTAGCTCTTTATTAATCAGTGGAAGTCCTACATGAGAATCTACATTGGTATCACCATGACCAGGGAAATGCTTACCACATGCATATACGTGACCTGCTAGTAAGCCTTTTGTCATTTCCACTGCATATTTTGCTGCTTCATATGGTTTATCCCCATAGCTTCTTACCCCAATTACAGGATTATGCATATTTGAGTTTACATCAACGGTTGGAGCTAAATTAAAATTAATTCCTAGATTTCTTAGTTGCAGACCTGTAAGTCTACCTGCTTCATATGCATTCCTAACATCCCTCGTTGCTGCAATTGCCATTGCACCAGGAATATTAAGAGCATCTTCACCCAGTCTTGTAACAATACCACCTTCCTGGTCAATGGTAATAAATGCATCATGTCCAGTATGTAACTTAACTAAATCCTGTAGTTCACTGCACATTGCTTTTAACTGATTATTATTTAAAACATTATGCTTAAATAATATAATATTACCAATTTTGTAATTACAGATTAGATCTCTTATATCATCATTTACTTCGGTTCCATAAAAACCGACCACCATTCTCTGTCCAACTAATTTTCGATAATCATTCATTCTTATACCCTCCATTTAAATTTATGTTTTGCTCATAGAAGTATATTATTTTCTTTACACCACTATGCTCTTTTACAATTTATTGCATAATTTAAAATTATCTTATGTATATATATGATACTTTTGCTTTCTTCTCATAAATTCTTCTAATTCTTTTTGATTTCTCTTTAATAAATCCTCGGCTTTCCAGTTCTCATTACGAAAATAATCACAACCAGCAAGTAAACTAATAAATGGTCTGCCATTTTCTTTGACAGGCTCTAAAAATTTAAAATCATTTGGATATAGATCCCTAATTGTTTCTAGTAGTATAAGGCCAGTTTTATAGCTTTCATAGGAATTAAAATTTGTAATATGGATGTGAACTCCATTACAAAACTCACCCTTATGTTTTGAAGAAGTTGGTGTAAAATATGCTGGTGTAAACATAACACCATTTAGGTCTTTTTTCTTTAAGGCATTACCGAGTTCATAAGCTTTAATATATGGTGCACCAATTATTTCAAAAGGACAAGAGGTCCCTCTTCCTTCTGATAAATTCGTTCCTTCTACTAAACAAGTCCCTGGATATAATAGAGCAGTTTCAAAACGTGGAATTCCAAGACTTGGCATAATAAATGTTTGGCCTGTATCTGGATATAAGTCACTTCGCTTCCAACCACTACATGGAATTACTACTAAATCACATCCTAATTCCTTCTCATCATTCACCATTTGAGCTAGTTCACCAATCGTTAGTCCATAACGTGTAGCAAGATTATATCCACCTACAAAACTCATAAATTCTTGCTCAAGTACATTACCTTCAACAACTTCTCCACCTAGCGGGTTAGGACGATCAAGTATGACAAATTGCTTATTATACTTAGCACAGTCCTCTAAAGCATAAATCATAGTTGAAATAAATGTATAATACCTTGAACCAATATCTTGAATGTCATATACAACCATGTCTACTTTATCAAGCATTTCTTTTGTTAAACGTTTTGAATCCTTCTTGTATAAGCTATATACAGGAACACCTGTTAGTTCATCGATGTAGTCATCAACAATACCTCCTGCATCCTTATCTCCTCTTACTCCATGCTCTGGCCCAAACATGGCAACTAGATTAAAGTGTTTATGTATTATTTCGATTGTTGAATTAAGTTCATTATTCACACCCGATATGGATGTAATAAGTCCAATTCGTTTGTCTTTAAATAAATGACGATATTCTAAAATTGAGTCAATTCCCTTTAGCATAATGTCTCCTATCTATTAATCAATTAATTTTCAGTATGTTATTGACAGTTTACAATTTTTATAGTTAAATTAATTCATATAATTAATTTTATTTAGTAATTTTATTTCAAACAAGGAGGTACACAGAATTGAATCGTATCCAGCGTTTAACAAATAAATACTCTCGCCTAGCAATTGGCCTGATGAGTGGTACCTGTACAGATGGTATTGATGCAGCTCTTGTACAAATAGAAGGTTGTCATCTAGATACAAAGGTAACACTTATCGATTTTATAACCATTCCATACGAAGATTCCCTTCGAAATCGACTATTAGATATTGCGTCTGGTAATAAGTTTGGCAGTGAAGAAATATGCAAAATGAACTTTTTACTAGGTCATCTTTCTTTAGCTGCTTGTATTAAAGTATGTGAACAAGCAAATGTCCCACTTACTGATATTGATTTTGTCGGAAGCCACGGTCACACTATATTTCATCAACCAATTAAAACATCTTATTTCGGCTATAATATATCATCAACTTTACAAATTGGTGAACCATCTATTATAAGCGAAACTCTTAATTGCCCAGTTATATCTGATTTTCGTGTACGTGATATGGCTGCAGGCGGTCTTGGCGCACCTTTAGTACCATATACTGAGTATTTGTTATATAGTAAAAAAGGAAAAAATATTGCACTGCAAAATATTGGTGGAATCGGAAATATTACTTTCTTACCAGCTAATAACGAGATTGATAATGTCTTTGCATTTGATACAGGTCCTGGTAATATGATAATTGATGCACTCGTATCTATTTATACAAACGGTACTTGCCATTATGATAAAAATGGTGAAATTGCGGCATCTGCTTTCATACATCATGAGTTATTAAATTGGCTCTTAGAGGATGAATATATCTATTTATTAGCCCCTAAGACAACAGGCCGTGAATACTATGGACAAGAATTTGTAAGTAATCTCCTAAAGAAGGCAGACTCCTTACATATAAGCTTAACAGATACCATTGCAACTGCCACCATGTTTACTGCAAAATCCATTGAAATTGGTATTAAAAACAACTTTAAGGAAATGCCAGATGAATTAGTCATTGGTGGAGGTGGCAGTTATAATAAAACCCTTCTAAATAACATAAAAAGGGTTCTACCTAACTGTAAGGTTATAACCAATGAAGACCTTGGACTTAATAGCAATGCAAAAGAAGCAATCGCATTTGCTGTTCTTGCCAATGAAACATTATCTGGTAAAACCAATAACATTCCAAGTGCTACTGGTGCCCATCATAGCGTTATCATGGGCAAGATTACATTATAATTAAGAAAGTAGGTATTTATATGACTAATATAGAGATTAAAACTCGTAGTATCCTTGACACCTTAAATAATTCTGAAAAGAAAGTTGCCAACTACCTCCTTAACAATATTGAACATATATTTTCCATGCCAGTGGCAATGCTAGCAAAAGAATCAGGCGTAAGTCAAGTTACTTGGGTTCGATTTTGCAAGGCTCTTGGTTTTGAAGGATTAAAAGACCTTAAAAAAAGTCTTTTTATTGAGTTAAATAGTGCAAGCAGTAACGTAGCTGAAACCACCTTGGTTTTCTCTGATATTAATCAATACAGTGATATGGAGCAAATCGGAACATCAATTAAAAACTCAGCTATGCAAGCAATCGAAGATACGATGAAGATGATTGATTATAGTGAACTTTCTACCATAATCAGAGTAATAGATGAAGCTGAGAGAATTCATTTGTTTGGTATCGGAGCCTCTGGAATCGTTGCAGATGACTTTCACAGGAAGTTAGTACGTATTGGAAAAAATGCATGTTTTAGTTATGATGCTCATACGCAACTTACTTATGGTGCAACACTAGGACCAAATGATATTGCTATCATTTTCTCCTATTCAGGTACCACTAGTGAAATGTTAGAAATTCAAGCATTAGCTAAATCATCAAACTGTCCAACTTTAGCAATAACGAAATTTGCAAAAAGTCCTTTGGTAACTGGTACTACTTATTCTCTCTATATATCAGCACCAGAAGTTGATTTGAGAAGTGGTGCCATGAGTAGCCGCCTAGCTCAATTAACAATTGTTGATATGCTTTTTACCATCTTAGCTAGTAAAAATTATGCTTTAGTAGATAAATATCTCGAAAAAAGCTATGAAGCTTGCCGTAAACACAAACAATAAATATCTATATATAAAATCGTAAGAGCTTTTTCATAAAGTTCTTACGATTTTAATTTAGATTCAATTAATTCTCTAATCTCTTATCTTTCGTAGCGAATGGAGGATATTCGCCCTTCTGCATCAATTAAAGCACGTTCCGCTTCTTCTTTTGTGAAATCATGTTGAATCATTACAATTGCTGTTTTTGCAGAATATTCGCACTCTGATAATACTTTTCTAGCAATCTCATCCTCTACTCCTGTTACACTTCTTACAATAGACACCGTTCTTTCTAATAATTTTTCATTGGTCGCTTTCACATCCACCATTAGGTTTCCATATACTTTACCAAGCTTAATCATTACAGAGGTACTAATCATATTAAGCACAAGCTTTTGTGCAGTTCCACATTTCATTCGAGTAGAACCAGTTATTACTTCGGCTCCTGTCTTTGGAGCAATTGATATATCAGTAAGATTATTAATCTCAGAACCCGGGCAACAGGTTAATGAAATCGTCTTAGCACCAATACCTTTTGCATAATTTATAGCTCCTATAACGTAAGGAGTTCTACCACTTGCCGCAATACCAACTAAAACATCTTTACTTGAAAACTCAATTCCTTTAAGATCAATTTCGCCCATTGTAAGGTTGTCTTCTGCTCCTTCGACTGCTTTAACAAAGGCACCTGTACCACCTGCTATTATACCCTGTACTAACCAAGGATCTGTACCAAATGTCGGGGGGCATTCTACTGCATCCAATATTCCAAGCCTACCAGAAGTTCCACAACCACAGTATATTAATCTGCCACCTTTTGTAATAGCATCATATATAATATCGACAGCTTTTGAAATATGGTCGATTTCTTTTTCAACCGCAAAAGCAACCTTTTTATCTTCTTCATTTATAAGATTAAGTATTTCTATCGTGTCTAATCTATCTATATGTTCTGTTCTTTTATTTTTCTGTTCTGTTTTAATAGAACTTAATTCTACCATTCTTCCACCTCTGTTCATAATATTAACCCTTAACCGATCCTACTGTTAATCCCTTTACAAAGTACTTTTGTAAGAATGGATATAAAATAATAATAGGTAAAGTGGATGTTATGATTACCGCTGATTTAATGGAAATTGCGATAGTAGCCTTATCTGCTGAACCAGCCGCATCACCAACCATGGTGGTTCCATTAACAATATTTCTTAAAAATAACATTACTGGAAATTGAGAAGTATTAAGGTAAATCAAACCATTAAACCAGTCATTCCAGAAAAATACTGCTGTATATAATCC
>JAFAEB010000103.1 GCA_023424235.1 Bacillota bacterium | reverse complement strand
CCATATTGCCTCCTTAAACCAATGAACCTTCACCAAATTTTTGTGCCACCTTGTTTGCAATGGTCAATAATACTAAACTAATCGCTGATTTAAAGATACCAACTGCTGTACCAAAAGAATAATCATTTTTACCAATTCCGTATGTATAAGCAAACCAATCTAATACGTCTGCATAATCCTTCGTAAGTGCATTACTTAATAACATTTGACGTTCTATACCCACATTTAATACTGAACCAATACTTAATATTAATAGTACAATAATTGTAGGTCTAATTCCTGGTAATGTGATATGCCACATCCTACGAAATCTTCCTGCGCCATCAACTTTAGCGGCTTCATATAAGCCTTGGTCAATACCAGCCATAGCTGATAAATAAAGGATTGCATCCCAGCCTACTTCCTTCCAAACATTTATCATACATACAACAATCCAAAATCTAGGGCCAGATCTACTTAAGAACTGGATAGGTTCACGAATAAGTCCAAGCTTTAATAAAATTTCGTTCAATACACCTGCATCCTTTAAAAAGATTTGTGCGATACTAGCAATTATTACCCAAGATACAAAGTGTGGTAAATATGAAATCGTTTGGGTAATCTTCTTAAATCGTAATACCCGCAATTCATTTAATAACAATGCAAAGGTAATGGATGTAATAAATCCTAATACAATTCCAATGGTGCTTAGTCCTAAGGTATTTCTTAGAACTTCGTAAAATCTTGCTCTCCCAAATAGATTAACGAATTTATCAAAGCCAATCCATTCTCTCTCCCAAAGATTTAAAGCAAAGGATTTTGGCCTTACATCTTGAAATGCCATTGTCCAACCCCATAATGGAACATATTTAAATAGGATAAGCCAAATTACAAAGGGCACCGACATAAAATACAAATAACGCTGCTTGTAGATTAGTTTTCTAGTTAGTTTCGGTCGTTTCGGTTTTTGAACCAACATACCGTCTTTTCTTACATATTTTGCTTTACTCATGAAGGTATTGTCCCCTTTCTTTCTTTATAGCTATTATAAACCTGTTCTCTTATGTAAAATACCCAAATTAATTAATATGAAATACCCTAATAATTATATTTTTAATTATTTATAACAAGAAACCTTATTATAATTACGAAATATTTAGTAATTATAACAAGGTTTGTAATTATTTTATATACTATTTTCTATATGTTTTTTTCAGCATTATTCATAGTAGGATTAAACTTTATTTATTCTACTGCCTTACTCTTTTTTCTTATACTCTTTTGGGCTAACTCCTACGTACTTTTTAAATTTGGAGTAGAAATAATCAATATTACTATATCCAACCTGTTCTGAAACTTGATAGACTTTTAATTCTGTCTCATCTAATAAACGTTTAGCATTATGTATGCGAATTAGATCAAGAGTATTATTAAAGCTATCTCCACTTTGTTTTTTAAATACTTTACCAAGGTAGGCACTATTATAATTAAACATTTTAGCAATGGATTCTAGCTTAATATCTTTATAATAGTTTTTTTCCATGTATGCTACCATTCTCTTAACCACATTATCGGTAGAGGAATTCCCAATTATTTCACTCATTTTGATGCTATAATCATAGATGGTATCCATAATACCACTTAAAGTAGTTTTACCCTTCATTTCATTCATAACTTGATGCAAATCTAGCATTTCATTTTTAATGCTTTCATAATTTTGCTCAAACTTATGATGTATGGTTAATAAATTATGAGCTATCTTAACTTTAACTTCTGCCTCTTGTAAAAGATGGGTTTGAAAATACACTTTCATACTATTCATAATCTCTTTTAATTCATTACGATCACCAATTTCAATAAAATCGGTTAATTTGTTAACTAGAATGTCAATATCGTCAGTTAGATCCATTAACTCTATTGTACGAATATTTATTATTTCCTTATCTTCTAATAGAAACTGATAATTTGCTAACATTCTAGCACATTCGTAGGAAAAATGAATATCCCACCAATTGGATACATTATGACCAACTGTTATAAAAAATCCTTCTCCCCTCATCTTTTTTGACTTTTCATTAAAATCTGTTAGCATTTCTTCTAATTTCTCATATGGATATCCTTTACCTATCAGTACTATATGATCCTCCATGTTAATCTTATCAATATTTGATAAGAACTCACGTTCCAACAAAGAATCATGAAAGGAATCAATTTCACCAAAACCAACCTTTTTCTTATTTATAATAATTGCTACACTATAAAGATTAAAACTATAATTCAATCCATATTGAATGATCTCCTTATTTATCGTATCTTTATCTCCATTTACCAGTAGAATTCTTCTAAGTAACTCTGTCTTAGCCTTTCCTTCGCTCTTATTTATAAAAGCATCATAATGCTTTTTTGCATCTAGTTCCTCCACTACCTCTTCTACTATATTAATAAGTTCATTCTCATCAATCGGTTTTAATAAGTAGCCACGTACCCCTAAATGTATGGCTGATTTTGCATATTCAAAGTCGGAATAACCTGTTAGTATAACAAATTTACCCAAAAATCCTTCTTCTTTTGCTTTTTTTATTAGCTCAATTCCAGATAGTCCAGGCATTTTAATATCAACAAGAACAAGATCAGGATTTGTTTCTATGATTTTTTTAAATCCGTCCTTACCATCTAATCCTTCACCTATTATTTGCAATCCGTAATCCTCCCAAGAGATTAAGTACTTAATTCCTTCCCTGACAATCGGCTCATCATCTATAATTAACAATTTATACATAACCCCTTCACTCCTCCTTTTTCTATAGTCCAATTCCCTTTGGTAAAGCAATTATTACTTTTGTTCCTTCATGCAATTTACTTGTAATGCTAATACCGTATTCCACTCCATAAAGTAATTTTATTCTTTGATTTACATTACTTAGACCAATACTACTTTTATCTCTTATTACATCAGTATCTAGACTATCATTTAACCTTGATAAGTCTTCTTCCTTAATCCCTACCCCATTATCTTTAACCTCAATCTTTAAGTACACGTCTTCATATATGGTAATTTTGATTTCACCTTGTCCTTCTTTTGATTCAAGGCCATGTACAAATGCATTTTCTACAATTGGCTGAATCATCAGTGGCAGAATTTGAAACTTATTTATCTCACATAAGATTTGAATTTGAAAGCTTATTTTATCTCCAAATCGATACTGTTGTATTTTAAGATAGGATTCAACTAACTCGATTTCTGATTTTAATGAAACAAGATTATCACCAACTTCAATGTTTCTTCTCATGATTTTCGCTAACATCTTAACTAGTTCTTCGATTTCATATTGTTTATTGCATCTAGCCTTCATTCTTATGGTTTCTAATGTATTATATAAGAAATGTGGATTAATTTGACTAGCAAGCATTTTAAATTCAACATCTTTTTGCTTACTGTACAATTTTTCTTTCTGAATTTTTTCATTATAAATGTCATTTAAAAGTTTTTGAATACTTTCAATCATAGCATATAAGTCATTATAAAGCTCAGCAATTTCATCCTTACCATCAAGTTTCACTGCAATATTAAAATTCCCCCTGGCTGCCTTGTGCATTTGTCTGTGAAATAATTTAACTCGTTCGCTAAATCGATAAGAGAAAAATACGATAAGTCCAGCAGATAAAATAATACTTATAATAACAAAGAAATATCCCTCCATCGCTTTTTCGTTGGCACCTTGAACGATAAGGCTATATGGTTGTAAACTAATTACGGTTGCATAACTTTTTGTCTTTGAATAACTTATATCCTTAACTGTTAATAAACATTCTTCCCCTTTATACATAACCCTTTGAGCATTATTGCTCCTATAATCTTTTAATAATTGTATTAGTTCATTTTTTTCACTTTCCGTTCGGTTTGTAGCTGCTATTTGCTCATCATTTACGATAATAGCTGTCTCAAAATTTCTTTGACTAATTAAGGCATCTAGTACATCATTTTTTACAGCAATCATTAATACGCCAACCTCTTCATTTAACTTCGTACGAATTAATCTAGTTAGACAAACATAGTGCTTTCTTGTAATACTATCATATATGTAATTCCAAACAGCTCTGCCGTTACCATTAAGTGACTCTTGATACCATTGCTCTGCTTCTATTTTATCGTTAACTTTAAAAAATCGTGAATTGGTACTTAAGGAATCATTAACAATATAGATACGTATCCCTTCAATTTCTCTATTATAGTAATCCAAATAATTGGTTATTGTTCTATAGTCAGAGTAATCCTTTATTAAATCAATATAATTGGTATAATTCGTTTTCGCTATTCTCTCTAATTCTTCATCAAAATACATACGTAGTGATACATCGGAGACAATTCTCATTGTCTCTAGTAATCGGTTGGAGATGGTATTTAATTCAGAAATTTCAGAATTCTTTGTTTGTTCTACAAGTATATTCTTCGTTCCATTCATCAAGTAAGCAATCAAAAATAACTGTGGTAATAACCCTCCAATAATATAGATAGCAATGATTTTTTGCTTTATTTTCATATCATTTATAGCTTGTTTAATCTTATTAAATACCTTCTTCATACTTATCTCCCCATGTTATTTTACCAATGATATGCTTATTATGCTAAGTTATAAGCTACATGGAAGCCTTAGCAGCTACTTTTTATGGTCATTTGCCCAATATAGTTGAATCTCTTTCTCTGTCAGTTGTTCTACAAAATCCTTCTTCAAATAAAGAAAATTCTCTAGATCAGTTAGTATAAGATAAAGTACTGCTCGATTCTCAAACTCTTCTCTAGTAACTGGATTTGCCTCTTCCTTAAATCCAGCTTTTATCTTATTAAATTCATTTATTAATGCAACTGCATTATTATATTCATGAAAGTTATTTTCAATTTCTACAATGGTATCTGCAATTTGCTTACCTTGTCTTGGAATCATAGTAAGTAATGCTATTTTACTATAAATTCGTTTTAAAATCGTAACTTGTTCACGACGCATTACAAAGTACTCTAAATAATACTTTGTATGATTCTTTAGGGTATTATTCATATTATTATAAGCCTTTTGTATGGCTTTTTGTAAAAGGAGCACTAGCTCCTCTATCATAACATTAAGTTTCTCATCGAACTCTTGCTTATTATATCTTACTGTACTATTACTT